>JAZKEU010000008.1:99793-292750 GCA_040386775.1 Bdellovibrionota bacterium
GATCAACTGGATCAACTGGATCAACTGGATCAACTGGATCAACTGGATCAACTGGATCAACTGGGTCAACTGGGTCAACTGGATCAACTGGGTCAACTGGATCAACTGGATCTTTTTCTATTACAGTAATAAAGAACTCGTGACCTTCTTCTTCACCACAAGCGTTGGTTGCAACTAAGAATACTGAGTAAACTCCAATCTCATTTAGAGAAGTACTTACGGTTGCTCCTTCAATATCTACTTGAGTTGCGCCTTTTACTAAAGACCATACTCCGTGAATTCTATTTACAGACATATTAAAGACTTCGTCTTGTTTGACTTCGGTAGGATGTATCACGGCCAGTTCGGTGGCATTGCATTCGTCGGGATTTTGTATGTTCTGGTTACTTAAAGATAGCTTATCAAATTCCATCTGCTTGTTACAAGCAACTGAACTTAAGATAACCATAGACAGTGCTGCTGACTTCAAAAAATATTTTTTCATAAAAAATCTCCCTTGGGAGCTTAATTGCAGTCTGCATGCCACGGGTGAAGTGCGATCAGTTAGCTAAAAGTCCTGAAAGCTGGCTAAAAGTTAGATCCTGACAAAAAGTTGTATAGTTTTTAATAAATATATTTTTGATTCACGACTCACAAACTACGGATTCATTTGAGAAAACCTAGACCAAAGACTTAGGGAAACATAATTATTCTCAAAGCAAAACAGAATTGATGCGTTTCAATTCACGACAAGTCGATCAAAAAAAAATTCTAATCCAATAATATTGTCAGACATTTTTACAGGACCTTTTGATTTGAACAGCAATAATTAGAATCAAAAAAATTCTATCCATAGAAATTGTTATCGCATCCATAAGCTCAAAACAAAATTCAACTTATGCATTTTGATTTAATTACATTCAACTTCAAGAAGAGTTTCAGTAAGCGACAAATCTTACTGCCGGAGCGGAAGTGATCAAAATGTATCTTTCTTATCCATATCACCATTGCAGGAAGATGTCCGCTGACACCAAAGTTTTTTACTAAAAGGTGCCCGTCGACACCGAAAGTTTTTGTAGCGGAACCCGCCGCGTAAAATTCAAATAATATTTTTTAAATTCAATTCGAGATTGACATGTTATTCAAGGCGGTAGGTTGTCTCTAGACAAGAATATTTCGGAGAAGTTAAATTTTTTAGATTTAAAATTTTATTTTTCGTTAATAGCAATTTAATCACTTTTATCCAATATTAAAAAATCATGCAGTCACACTTCGAAAAACTAGATTTAAAAAGGCGTGATATATATTCCTGTAATTTATTAATTCGCGAACAGTGGAGATAAGGATTATGAATGCAAATGTAAAAATAAATACCCTTTCAAATATAGCTCTGGAGAATAAACTTAAAGAACTAATCTCCAGTGAAAGAAAACTTCTTCATCTTATTCTTTTGCATATTAGGGAAGTAGATAAAAGAAAAATTTATTTAGAAAGAGCGTGCTCTAGTCTTTTTGAGTATCTCACTAAAAAATTAGGATATTCTTCTTCGGCGGCTCAAAGAAGAATTGAAGCCTCAAGACTTTTGAGAGAAGTTCCAGTTTTGGCAGAGAAGATTGAAAAAGGAACTTTGAATCTTACGCAAGTGGGGGAGTTCGCAAAGGCCATAAAGCAAAAAGAGAGGGAATCTTCCGAAAAGATAACTTCGGCGGTTAAAAGTGATCTCTTGCAGAAGATAGAAAACAAGAGTTCATTTGAAACTCAAAAGTTACTGGCACAGGAGTTGGATTTAAATCTCAAGCAACCTGAACAGAATCAGATTCAAAAAGATGAATCTGTACATCTTCAGATAACGCTGACCAAAACTCAATACGAGAAACTTTTAAAGTGCAAAGATATGAACGCACACAAATTACTTCAAAACAACCAAGGAACCGGTCTTGCTGAAGTGATCGAAGTTTTGTCTGATAAGTTTTTAAATGAAAACAAGAGATCCACTTCCGCTCCGGCAGTGAATAGGATTGGAAATATCGCAAATGAATCAAACAAGACTTTAAGTCTTAAAACCAAGAAAATAATTTTATCCCAACAAATGTGCTGCCAATACAAAGACGCTAAAACTGGAGAGATTTGTAAAAGCACATTTGCCCTTGAGATAGACCATAAAACTTCAAGATGGGCGGGTGGGAATCACCATATAGACAACCTCCAAGTGCTTTGTTCCCAACATAATAAGTATAAATACCAAAAGGAATCTGGAGTTCGATTTTAGCTACGAAAAGCAAGAGGAGTTGTAGATCTCAGATGTTATATAATTAAGAAGGATGGTATTTAGGAGCGTAACAAAGCAGCCAGTGAATTTTAAGTTTTTTACCGTGGCAAGATATTTGCCACATATAAAATACTCTTGTGGCAGTTGAGCGCCACACTATCTATTAGCTAGCTGATAAGAATTTGTGTAGCCGATAAGAATTTATGTTAGTTAAGCAGGCTACACAAAGGATCGTTCAGTTTGATAATACTGGAAATTAATCCAACAAACTTTCGAACGGTATCTGAATTTAAAGGAGAGTTTATGAAGCAATTTCTGATTATCTTTATTTTTTCTAGCGGTGTGTTTGCACAGGAAAGAAATATTTATAATTCCAAACTTATTGTGACCGTACCTGAAGGAGCAAGCAGTCTGAGTTCAGCTGTTTTACCAAGCGGAAATACCACATTTACAGAGCCTAGACTTCATATAAATGGAGAAAAATATTTAATCTATATCCCTCAGAGTAAAGGAAACAATTTCGACCAAGTTTGCCGATATCTGGGAAAAACTGCTGCTGTTAACTTTTATGATGCAGCTGATGTCGCCCTAACTTCAAAGAAGCAATATAGATCTAGTTTTGAAATAGGCGCTGAAATCGTAATAAATTGTCGTCGAGTATATGGTGAATACGGAGTATTTCTTGGCTATGAGGATGGGACTGACCATAACTGTAGTGAAGAGACGATGGCTCACTTAGACAGGAATGGAGTTGCTAAACTAGAGAGAGCGCGAACCGACATGGTAGGTGATAGCTATACGGCGACTAATGGTGCAATAAAAAATTACCTTAGTGCAATTATTTGCAAGTAAAACTATCTAATGAACTTATCCCAGCAATTAAAGTTATTCTTCAAGAATACATGATGAGAAAGTAATTAGTTCTGAATTTAATCTTCTAACTAATACACACCATACTCTATTAAAACGCCGATTAAATGATCGGCGTTTTAAGTTTTTACCGACATATAACTTGAAGGACCTACCTCTTCGTATCCGTTGATTCAAAGATCTTGTCTGCCGATTTTTCGACAAAGCCGTGATAGAGTTCGCCGTTTGGAAGATTGTAGCGCTTTGCGAATTCATAATAGCAGCTTGGAATTTCGTGAGTGCCGTCCGTGAATTTTACTTTCATCTTGCCTGCCAGAGTAGAGGACTGCTCTAGGAATACTGAAGGGCCGCCCTTGATCTCTCCGCCGCTCGCATTCAGTTGAAAGCCGTTGGATTTTAACAACTCGTTTAGTTCAGCAAGTGTTTTAAAAGTCTTTAGCGCGTTGACGTTGACCGTAAAGTGATTTGCGCAAAAACCAAAAGCACTCATCCAGCCAGCGTACTCACTGACACTTAAAAGTTCTTGATATGTTTTGTAATCGATATCCCAAGGTCTTCCGGAAATGCAGAATTCAGGAGAGTCAGTTTGCGCCGCAGTGACTTTCTCACAAAGCGAATTGATGATGTTTTGAGTGTGCTTCGGAAATTTTTCAGTTAAGAGTTCGCTAATAAAAATTTTTGGTTGAGTCAGATCTTTGTGCTCTAAGTGAATCGCGTACAACTTCTTTTCCTCAAAGTGATATTCGCCCTTATTTTCATACCCATGTTTGCGAAATTCTTTTGCCAGACTTTCGATTCCCAATTTAGGATGTCTATAAGTTCTGAAAGCGACGTGGTCATTCAATACCTTTTCGCCACGTTCCTCAAGGAGTCTGTGAATCACTCGTGCTTGAGGATTGAGTTCTGTGTATTGAGTCCAAAGTTTTTTGAGAATTTGATCTGCTGCCATATTGGCTCCTATATCTTTACTTTAAGATATATATAATACTAAGCCCTGCAATAAAAAGTGCAAGATGAATAAAGCGATTACGCCCCTTGTGATGAACTTGCGGTAAAAGATCACTCGTTGCGATATAAATAAATGTGCCGGTAGACACAGCAATCAAGATATTTAAAGACGAATTGATCGTTAAATCCAAAGAATACTTAGATAAGAAAATTCCCGCTGGCGTCATAAGGCAATACATCAAAATAAACCACACAACGTTCTTGTTCTTAAGCTGAGACTTAATAAGCAGAGTGGATAACGAAAAGCTCTCCGGAATTTTATGCGCCACTACGGCTGTAAGAAAAGGCGTTAAAAGCTGAACCGTATCTGTAGATTGAATAGCAATCCCTACAGAAAATCCTGTTAAAAGGCAATGAAGTGAAAGTCCAATAAAAGCAGAAATCCCTACAGTGTGAGAAACGCACCCATGCTCTTGGCAAGGATGAACCATAATGAATCGTTCAGTGATATAAAGAATTAAAAATCCAAGTAAAACATAAAACCCCGCATCGGACCCGCTCATTCTAAAGGCCGTCGGAAGCATATATAAAAACGCCGTAGCAATTAAAACGCCACTACAAAAACTCAAAAGAGGGTTGATCTGTAAGGATTTTTTCTCCCAAACAATAGGAAGGAGAGCAAATACAAACGTGGTTAAAAATAATGTAACTGATGCAACTATGATCATAGAAATCTCATTATAGAGTATGGTGAGATTGAATCAAGTAGTCTTTAGGGTTTGGATTGACCTTTTAGTCTCAGATCAGAAATATACATGCCTACTGAAAGCCAAATGAGTGCAAACGCAAAGATCTTTGCCTTCTCAAAAGGCTCCCCATAGTAAAAAACTGCCAAAAAGAAGGTCGTCGTCGGCGTAATAAACTGCAAGATCCCAATTGTAGAAAGTTTAATTCTTTTAAGACTGAACAAGAAGAGAAGCAAAGGAACCGTAGTGATCACTCCGCACATAAAAAGCATCACCGAATCAAACCCGTTGTGTCCAAAAGAACTTCGCCCTTGGCCCTCAAGATAATACAAATAAGTTAAGGCCGGAACGAGCAAAAGGCTGGCCTCTTGAGCAAGTCCAATCACAGGATCCATGGGAGCAATCTTTCTAACAAATCCATAGAGCGCAAAAGAAAGGGCAATCACTAAAGATATCCAAGGCAAGTAACCAATACTGATGATGAGGGACAAAACACCAATGGCCGCCACGGCCACGGCCCACTTCTGAAGTTTTGAAAGCTTTTCCTTTAGGATCAAGCTACCCAAAAATATATTTAAAATTGGATTGATGTAATAACCCAGCGAAGTATCGAGGATATGGTTTTCATTGACCGCCCAAATAAAGATCAACCAATTGGTAGAAATTAAAATCGTAGTTAAGAGCAGAGTAAAAAAGGACTTTGCTGTTAGAAAACCATGTACGTAAGTTTTGAACCTTTTTTGCGCCAAAATAATAACTAATAATATAACCACCGACCAAATCACTCGGTGGTTGATCAATTCTAAAGCTGGAATATGCTTGAGTTGTTTCCAGAATATAGGGACGAGTCCCCAAAGCATATAACAAGTGATGGCAGCTAGAAGTCCTTTTGAATCGTCTGATGATGTCTTCATGAATCAGAAAATATTAGGCCCATTCATACTATTTAGCAATGACTTTTGGGTTTGGATTGGAGTACCATGACTTTACCAAGACGGAGATGCAATGGCAGATAAAGTTGTACTGACAGGAGTTAAACCCACAGGGAAAGTTCATATTGGGAATTATATTGGAGCAATTCGACCAGCTTTAAGTCACGCCCAACATTTTACCCAATCTTTATTTTTCATTGCTGATTACCATGCTCTCACAACCATTCCAGATCCAAAAGAACTGAAAGAGCTCACTTATGATGTGGCCGCATCGTGGATAGCCGCTGGCCTTGATCCGAAGAAAAATATTATTTATCGCCAATCCGATGTCCATGAAGTTTTCGAAATCTTCTGGATCCTTTCGTGTTTTTCACCCAAAGGTTTGATGAATAGAGCTCATGCGTACAAAGCGCGCGTGCAGGAAAACGAACAAGAAGGAAAATCGGATTTAGATTCTGGCGTGAATATGGGTCTTTATAATTATCCTATTTTGATGGCGAGTGATATTTTGAGCTTCGACACAGATTTAGTTCCGGTAGGCGAGGATCAGATCCAGCATCTAGAGATCGCAAGAGATCTCGCGCAAAAAGTAAATCACACTTACAAAACTCAAGTTTTAAAAGTTCCAGAATTTTCTGTTCAAAAAGACGCAAAAATAGTTCCAGGATTGGATGGCAGAAAAATGTCTAAGAGCTACGACAATACGATTCCAATGTTTATGGACTCCGCAAAGATGAGAAAGCTCGTCATGAAAATCAAAACGGATTCCTTGCCTCCAGAAGCTCCAAAATCTACAAATGATTCTGTGATCTTCACTTTGTATAAAGAATTTGCAAATCCCACGCAGATCAAAGACCTTGCCATGAAGTATGAAACAGGAATCGGGTGGGGAGATGCAAAACAACTTCTCTTTGAAGCCATGGATGCGCATCTTGCACCGATGAGAGATAAGTATTTAGCGCTCATGTCGGACAAAACTGAGCTTGATAGCATCCTGGCAGAAGGTGCAGAGCGAGCTAGACTTCAGGCGAGAGCAGTTCTAAAAAGAGTCAGACAATCTATCGGAATGAATTAGTTTAGAACAATACCAAGGTCGCAATTTTTTAGTCCTAATCAATAGGACCTATTTCCAGGTAAAAAGTTAAAGCAGTACTTTTAGTTTGGTTTTTAAGACTCCGAAATTCTCTATATAGAGTTTAGGAGTAATTCGATGCAACCAGTAGTATATAAAAGTCTTGTTTTAGCAGCAGTTCTTTTAATGACAGTATCTTGTTCAAAGGAAAATTCTGAAAGCATCCAGACACCGACCCAGGTCAGTGAGTTCACAGCATTTCATCCAGTGACTGGACTTCCTCTAAAAGCTGAAGATTTAACGGCAGAGATGTTAAGAGAAGATGCAGATTATGGTGTGACTTCTAAGGTTGATGATAAAGCTGAAGGTGAAATTCAAGCCATGGAAGTCCATGAAACGGAAGTGGATGTAGAGAAAAGTAAAAATATTCTACTCTTTGGCTACACGCCTGACGGCAGTTATAATTCTCATATCACTCCTCAATGTTACAGAACAGAGGTAGACAAAATTGTTTCTTCTTATAATGGACCAACTTCAAATCTTGCTCAAAGCTTGCAGTCATGGGCAAATCGTTGCGAAAGAGAGCTTTCGAGATACAATACAAACAACATTGCAGCGGTACTTAAGTTTGCCAATACAAAGTATGACATTACCGGCAACACAATCAAGAATATCGATATCGAGTTTGAAGACCTTTCTAGAATCAAAGCCATGTTGGGTTTGAAGTCAGGAAAAAGGCCTTTAGTTATTTTTAAATCTGGTGTTTATTCCAACGCCGCTGATGGAGAAGTGACAAGAAACTTTTTTATGCATCTGTTTGAAGAAAGTCCTTTTCATATTCTTTATTTGGCAAGTGTCACCGGTACAGACTACATGAAGCAAAACGGTGCCGTTGCTCTTGGGGGAATGGACGAGGGAAGACAAATTCAAAAGATCGTAGATATGGTGAGTGCAGATCCTAGATATAAAGATCTTATTGAAGACATCCACGTGGTGGGTGTGAGCTTAGGAAGTCATGGAGTATTGTATTCAAGTTTATACAATTCCTTTGAGCAAAACTCTAAGACTAAAATTAAAAGTGCCATCGCACTTTGCCCTGTGGTGAATTTAGAGCCAACAATTAAAAGCGTATTTGAGCCTACAATCGCTGGGATCTACTATGCGATCCTCACCAATCAAACTTTAAAAGACGTGTACGATAGGATTCCAATACTAAGGCAATATTTGGATCCTAGTGGCTTATGGACACAAAAACAAATGTACGATGCTTCAACAAAGTCTACGCTTTGGCATTACAAAGAGAAGACATCAAAGACCCCACTCAATGGTCTTCCGTTTGAAGGAAAAAGAGTTCATGATTTCTCAGATTTTTGGGAATACAATAATTTTGTTCAGTATGTAGATCAGGTGACAACACCAACATTGATTGTGCATTCAAGAGATGACTTTTTGGTTCAATCTATATTCAATAGTGATGAGCTTTTAAAAAAGACTCAAAATAAAAATTCGCAGGTGGGCATTGTAGAGTTTCAAAATGGTAGCCATTGCGCTCTCAATGTGGCGACCGGTTGGCAGACTGTGTCTTCGATGCTGAGATCCTTTATTTTAAAACACTCGACATACAAAGAAGAAGAGGGAGTAAAAGTTACGGTTCCATTCAGGGCCCCCTATTTAAACTCTAATCATAAAATTTCTAAATTTACATTTGCCGCTGCTAAAGACAACAGCTTTGCGCAAGTTGAGATTCAATACTTTGATGGATCAGAGGTCACAGCAGGAACGCCTTGCATGAGATATGATCCTCTCTTTGCTCCAGATCTTTGCTACAAGTCTAAAACAGAGAGTGTAGACTTGAACATAATTTCGGGGGTAAGAGTTCCCAAAACAGACTTTGAAGTAAAAAGACTTACAAGATGGTTAAATACTCACGTGAGTCTTTTAAATAAAAATTCAGAGCTAGTGATAGGAAGTAATTTGTGGCCCACTTCGATTGAAGCAAGCACAAAGCCAGACTTTCAAAACTAATTTTTTTAATTCATCATTAAAATCATCAGAGCAAAATAGCAAGATGTTTGCAGTTGCATTTTAATTTTTTTTGAATACTATACTAGGCACTGCATAAACCCTTAGTGCTTTTGCTCTAAGACTAACAAAAGACTAACAACGGAGTTTGTTCGTGAAAAATCTTAGTATTTTAATTATCTGTTTATTAATGACTGCATTTTTATCTGGATGTGGAGTGCAATCTATTCCTCAGCAAAAAAATGCGGTGGATGCTTCGCTGTCTGAAATTACAAATCAGTATAAAAGAAGAGCTGATCTTATTCCAAATTTAGTTTCAGTGGTTAAAGGATATGCAAAACACGAAAAAGAAACTTTAGAAGGTGTTGTAGAGGCTAGAGCCAAGGCTACCCAAGTTACAATCGATCCTTCTAAAGTAAGTTCTGAAGATTTAGTAAAATATCAGCAAGCTCAAGGACAGTTGTCTCAGGCGTTGGGTCGTTTATTGATGGTTTCAGAAAATTATCCACAACTTAAGGCAGATGCAAATTTCAGAGATCTTCAAGCTCAACTTGAGGGAACTGAAAATAGAATCACAGTGGCCAGACAAAGATACATAGAATCCATCAAAGAATTTAACAACCTCGTAACAGTTCCTCCTTACAGTTGGACAAATTCACTTTTTTATCATCACGAAAAAATGCCTCAGTGGGATGTGACGGCAGAAGAGAAAACTACAATTGAGAAAGCTCCAGAAGTAAAAATGTAATGAAAGCTTTCTTTTTAGTTTTTTTATTTTCAATCAGTGCTTTTGCTTTTAAAGTTCCAAACCTTACGGGACCTGTTGTTGATCAAGCTAAAGTTATCAATTACGATGACGAGAAACTTGCTTCAGGAATCATTCGAAAACTCTATGATTCTGGGCAAGCGCAGTTGGTCTTAGTTACGATTCCTTCACTGGAAGGTCAGACGATTGAGCAAATTGGAATTAAAATTGCTGATCAATGGAAATTGGGATCAAAAGACAAGGACAATGGCATTCTTCTTATAGCAGCAGTTGAAGACAGAGCCGTACGTATTGAGGTAGGTCAGGGCTTAGAGGGCACGATCCCAGATGCCACGGCCAATAGAATCATTGAAGATATCATTATTCCTACAATTCGCAGTTCAAATTTATCTAGTGGCTTAATAACTGGTGTGGCCGCCATTGCACAAAAAATAGATCCAACCATCATTCAGCATTCTAATAAAAATGCTTTTAACCGCAATCGTTTATCGGGAAGAGATATTGGTGGTGGATTTGGATTTTTATTTTTTGTAATTATCATTCTCATCATTAAATTTTTAAGCTTCATCACAGGTGGAAGAATTGGTGGCAGCAGAAGGTACCGTGGTTCACATTGGGGTGGCGGCGGAGGTTTTGGTGGTGGATTTGGAGGAAGCGGTGGCTTTGGCGGCGGTGGAGGCGGCTTCAGCGGTGGCGGCGCAAGCGGTAGATGGTAGTGCGAAGATGGTTAAGGAAAAAATGATAGATATGAAATACCCAAATTGGATTTATAAATTTTTATCAGAACAAGAAATCAACAGCGTTTCAGAAACGGTGAAGAAGGCTGAGTCCAAAACTTCAGGAGAAATTGTTCCAGTTATTGTACGAAGATCATCGTCGGTGAGGCATTTGCCAACATTGCTGACCTGTTTGCTTTTGATTTTATTTTTCTTACTTAATGGATTTAATTTTCTAGATCATGAATTCAAAATTTACTTTTCTAACATTTTTGCGGTGATTGGTCCTTATGTAGCGCTCTCTATTTTAACAGGAGTATTCTATCTTATCTCGTTGAAACTGACGTGTTCTAAGTGTATCCAAAGACTTTTGATCTCAGAGGAGGAGATGTCTACGCAAGTGGGAGAGAGAGCTCTGTTGGAATTCTATTTGAACCACGTAACAAAAACAGAATTTAAAACTGGAATTTTAATTTTTATTTCTCTTATGGAGAGACAAACCGTAGTCTTGGGCGATGAAGCTATCTCTAAGAAAATTCCCAAGGAAACTTGGCAAGAAATTGTAGGCCTCATTGTGAACGCGGTAAAAGAAAATAAAACGGCAGAAGGTTTAAAGACTGCTATCACAAAGTGCGGAGAAATTCTAAGCCAACACTTTCCAAGCCAACCTAAAAACCCCGATGAATTAGAGAATCATTTAGTGATTAAGGACTGAGGCTGTCGCCACGGATGGGCGACAGTCATGTACCTATTAGCGAGGCAGTAAGCAGCCTTCTTTTAAAAGGTTGATTTCGTTTGCTTCGGTTAAGCAAGAGTAAACCCAGTAAGTTTGTTGTCCGTAAGAAATACCTTGGTAAGCTTTTTTGTTTCCGTTTTCATCAACTTCACAGGGATTGTTCATTGTGCAAACTTGTCCATCTTCATTGCTAGTGTTGTTAACGCCAACAACTTGTCTTGTAACTGGATTAATGATTGGTGATCCAGAGGTTCCGCCGATAGTGTCGCAACCTGGTTCTGTGTACCGGATCGAATCCTTAAATGTCCAAGCGTCTTCTAAAAGAGTTCCAACGAATTTTTCGATAGAGCAAGAGTAGCCTTTTTTCCAGTAGCCAGAAATCACTTCAATAGGATCAGCGGGGCTTGCTTTATTTGAAGAAAGAACAAGCGGGCTTACGTTGTACTTTGCTTTAATGTCTGCATACGTTTCGTTGAGTCTGTAAATCGACATGTCTGTTAAAGTCATTGTTCCATAAACGATATGAGTCGAAGTCAATCTTCCAACAATTTCTGCAGAAGCATTGTAAAGGCCAAAAGATCTTTCCATTGGCTGGTTATAAATAACTTGTCCTGGATCTAAGAACCCTTGATCTAAATCTAAACAATGTCCATTTGTGAGAATAAGTGCGAGGTCTGTTTCTTTAGAGTTCTCATATCTGATCAGGCTGCCTGAACAATTTGAAAGTTTCACGATACCTTCGAAATTGTACTTCTGAGCTTCTAGATCATTTAAGAATTTAAAGGCTTTTGTACTTCTAATTGAAAGCTCTTGCTGATTTCCTCTTGGAAGTGGAAACGCAAATGCATTGGATGTAACTACTGTAAAAACGAAAATTAATGCTAGTGATTTAAATTTGGAAATAGAAATAAACGACATGGATCCCCCCTTTGGAATTTGCGAGAGTTTCTTTTCTCAGGTTAGCGTTGTCAAAACGAATTAAAGAGCACTTCAAAGTCTTCTCAATCGCACTGCGGCATTATCTGTGACCGAGTAATTATTACATTATTACATTTGACTCCAAGTCTTACGGAAATACAATTTTTGACTGAATGACAATCCAAGGGGGGATAATGAGAATTACAAAAAATTATGCAATTGCTCTAGTTGCAATGCTTATTTCTGTATCGGTAACGGCTGTTGAATTTGACAGCAATGTTCCAGCAAATATTCAAGATCAAATGAACCAAGATTTGAACTTCATGAACACAGTTCAAGGCTCAAACCAAACTCCGCTTCATCAAAAAATCTTCGGAAAAGTAGATGGCGCAAGTTACAAATCTTTTTTTGAAGAAAGAATTAAATCCATCGGTAAAAATGCCTGTGGTGGTGGAAATGCGGTGGCTTGTGTGTACCCATTCCTTGGTAAGAAAATGTTCATTACGGATAACTACATCAAGTTTGAACATCCTCAGGTTGCAAGACTCATGGTTGTTTATCATGAAGCTCGTCACACAGAATCCGAGAACGGCAATTGGTCCCACGCGACTTGTCCAACTCCATTCTTGGGAGAAGACGGTAAGGAAATCAAATCGATCTGGACAGGCGCTACATTGGCTGGTGAAGCTGCATGTGACGTGACTCCACTCGGTTCTTATGGTTCATCTACAATTATGATAAAAAATATTTCCAAGTTCTGTGATAGCTGCAATGAGAAAGTCAAAATGGATGCTGATGTTTATGCTCAAGACCAAATGAAAAGAGTTATTGATGCAAAAGCAAAAGCGGATATGAAGAAAGACTTCGAAACTTCTGCTGCTTTGTTATAGAAAGTAGACTTGAATGACAAAAAAAACCGTCCTGATAATTTTAGCGATCTTTTGTATTATTGCTATTTACAATTTAAAGACTCCTTCGAATCGTTTAGCCTCATCTGAAATTGAAAATGAGGTTCCGCTAGTCGAAGAAATGATCGCGCCCGCAGAGACGGCAGTGGAGCTTGTGTCATCTGGACAAGCTCAAACTGGTTATTCTACCGGTTATTCTCCTGCAACTCTGAGAAAAATTTCTATTCTAAAAGAAATTTTAGCTGGAAAAAATGATAACGATCCTAGGATGGATACGGATCTTAAAAATCTATCTAATGAAGACAAAGATGCTTTGGTGGATATGTATAAAGATCTTAAGGCGGAAAGTCTAAACGACAAGGGAACTATTGCTTTCTTGATTGGTCGTGAGCTGACAAGATCTGAGGATGCGGAGTTTTTGAAAAACATTCTTTCTGAAGAGCCTTGCTTAAGCCTTGAAAACTGTGGTGTAACAAATTCTCAAAGAGATCCGCACATGGACAACGTGAATAATGTTACGCTCAGTTATCCGCAAATTGTCGCGTTAAATCGCATTAAAACTTTCGTACAAACTCAAGACCTTCAAACGGCTAATTCCAATGTTTTGAATCATCTTATAGATGCTGTAAAAATAGGCCAAAATTCTAAGATTCCCATGGTGCAAGATCGCTCAAAAGAAATCGCGAATCTTTTGACACGGAATTGACACAGGAATTGACTAAGTCCAAAAAATAATCTTTAAATGGACTCCATGACACAGCATAATTCAGACATAAATTCAGGTACAAAAAAAGTCGACGTATTGGTATTGGGCGCAGGTATTGTTGGAGTATCGGTTGCTAGAGAGCTTCAATCCAAGGGTAGAAAAGTAACTCTGATTGATAAAGTTAACCCAGGACTTGGTTGCTCTTATGGAAATGCAGGGTGGATCACTCCATGTTTTGCGATGCCACTTCCGCAGCCTGGAATGTTCTGGAAATCCATGAAGTGGATGCTAGATCCAGAGAGTCCACTTTACATTAAACCTCAGCCCAGCATGATTTTGTTTCAATGGCTTTTTCATTTTATGAAAAACATGAACGGTAAGAAAATGAATCAGTCGATTGACGTTCTTACAGAAATTTCAAAAGACAGTTTAAATTTTTATTCCAAGTTGAATGAAAGAAATCCCCAAAAATTTGATTTCCAAAATAAAGGTCTACTCATGGTGAGCGGAACTCCATCGGGTGTTCAGGCTGCGCATGAAGAGCTAGACCTAATGGCTACACGTGGAATTGCAGGCAAAAAAATGTCCGCAGAAGAGATTGTAAATTTCGAACCTTCACTTAGACCTGAAATGATTAAAGGTGGAGTTTACTTTACGGGTGAAGCTCACGCAGAGCCACTAGACACAGTAAAAACTATCCTTAAAGAATTTGAAGACTTAGGTGGATACACTCAAGGAAACACTGAAGTTTATGATTTTGAGTTCGAAGGAAATAAAATCAAGAAAGTATTAACCACAAGAGGAACTTTTGAAGCTGACCTCGTTGTTTTTGCTTTAGGGAGCTGGTCTGAAGGTATCGGCAAGAAGCTGAACACAAGTATTCCGATCATGGGCGGAAAAGGCTATAGCTTAATTGTTAAAGATACTAGTTTAACTCCTGGAACTAAGCCTCTACATCCAATCATGATTATTGAAAGAAAGATTGCAGTAACTCCGAGAAAAGATTCTGTGCGTTTGGCAGGAACTCTAGAGCTTGTGAAAATTGATTTCGCTATCACGACAAGAAGAGTGAATGCGATCATTAAAGGCTCAAAAGAATATTTAAAGCTTCCGCCACAATTTGAAATCGAAGAGTTGTGGAGAGGCTTAAGACCTTGCACTCCAGATGGAGTTCCAATCATTGGATTTTCTAAGAAATGGAGCAATTTATTTTATTGTACAGGTCATCAAATGTTGGGCTTACAATCCGCTCCAGGGTCGGCGAGACTTGCAGGTGAGTTGATCTATGGTGAAAAACCATATGTAGATCCAAAACCATTCGAGGCAGACCGCTTCTGATCAATTTTCTCTAAGGAGAACATATGGAAAGCCTATTCAGAAAATTTGCAAGATGGGCTTCAAGAGCTACGGGTAGGCCGATAACTTTTGTTTTAGCTGTATTTATAATTATAGTTTGGGGAGTGACTGGGCCAGTCTTTGGCTTCAGTGATACTTGGCAGCTCATTATCAATACAGGAACAACCATCATCACATTCTTAATGGTATTCCTCATTCAAAATACTCAGAATAGAGACACGGCAGCACTTCAAGTAAAGCTTGATGAATTGATTCGGGTCACAAAAGGCGCGCACAATGCGCTTCTAGATCTCGAGGAGCTTGAGGAATCTGAGCTTGAGCGTATTCGAGGAAGATATGAAGAAATCGCCGCAAATGCCCGTAAGGACATTAAAAGTGGTGGTATAGATACAGAAATTTGTGACGTGAAAAGCGACTAAATTTCTTTAGTCGCTTGGATAGAGGTCTTTAGTAAACTTGATTTTTAAATACCGGAACAAAAAGTTTAATAAGGGCTAATAGAGCTTTCTTGCCTTTACTTAATAAGCTTTTGAGTCGGGCGGCTTGTTCTTCTTCGTTTTGCGCGCGACCATCTTGAGCGACAAGTAAGGAGTCTTGGCGGAAGGATTCAATTTCCGCATTCAATTCATTCACTAATTCGGGACTATTTCTGATCACCACTCCCACTTCTCTATTTAAGAACAAAGATCTTGGATCTAGATTGAAAGAGCCAACGAAAGCAATTTTATTGTCTATCACAAAAGCTTTTCCGTGTGCGGTGTCGGGTCCATTGTATTCATAAATTTCCACGCCCATATCAATCATAGATTTTTTTACGGCAAGATATGCGGCTTGGGCAAAGAAGTTATCGGTAGAAAGAACAGAATTTGTCACCATGCGGATCTTAACTCCACGGAAGATCAACTCTTGCATGATGGCTAGAACTTCCTTTGTAGGAATGAGGTACGGAGACATGATGTTCAATTCTTTTTCGGCCGTATTTGCAATTTTCATCAGCGCGTGGCTCATGTATGCTGTTTTTTTGGTTACCAACTCGTCCGGCTTGTGAGAGAGGAATTCAATATCAGAATTGTCGGGACGATCTGCGAGCCAATCGTTGCCCGTATTGGATTGCACAAATTGTTCGTGGGTTCCATCAATAATTTTACCTAAAGAAATTTCTAAACGTTGAAGAGCTTCGTCGTAAAGTTTAAGAGTGAATTTCTTTCTTTTTTCGCATAGCTGTTGATCTCTATCCAATTGCTGTTCACAGACTTCTAAAGCTACTTTTGCGGGAAGATTTCTTTCAAAAATTGGATTTTTAACGATCTTGCTTTTGAATACCGCTAAGAAGTCCGCTCTGGCTGCCTGAACTGCAGGACCATCAAGTATTATATCTAGATCTTTGAAGTTTCTTTTCTTACCGAAGCCAAAGTATTTATCACCCACGTTTCTTCCGCCCGTGATCATCTTCTCACCATCTACGATCAATAGTTTGGAATGATCTCTTCTTGTTAGTTTGTGAAGGTTTAAAGTGAAGGGATTATAAAGTCTGAACTCGATGTTCACATTTCCTTTAGCGTCTGTTCCCTGTTCTATCATCGTTGCAAAGTAAGCTTTTGGGATTTTATTCGCTAAGGCATCGATTACCATTTTTACTTTTACGCCACGTCTAGCGGCATCTAAAAGTAGAGAAATACCGGCGATGGATTGATCGTCTTTCCAAACAGAAAAGTATTCCACATAGATTTCTGATTTGGCTTGTTGAATAAGATCAACTCTAGCTTGCAGAGCTTCTTTGTCATCGGCTAGAAGTCTAGCTCTGTCGGCATGTGCAAAAGGTGAAGCAATAATCAGGGCAAAAAGTACCATTAAGGCTTTCATAAGTTACTCCCAAGGCTTAATTAAATTATTGAAATATTGAAAAGGGTTATAACTCAAAATGTCATTGAATCACACCCTAATTGATGGATAATGAATATTACTCACACTACTTTCCTAAGGAGGGGATTTATGAAAAAAATATTGGCTACTTTAGCTATGGGGATTTGTTTATTTGGATCTCAGGGGTTTGCAGCAGACCAGAGTTCTGGTTGCGGGCCGGGTTGGTATCTTTTTAAAGATACATCTTTGGTGTCTTCAGCATTCCGTGCAACTACAAACGGAATCCTATTTCCAGTAACAACTATCGGTATGACCGTAGGGACTTCCAACTGTTCTCAACATAAACTGGTTAAAAAAGAGATGGAAACGCTTCACTTCGCTACTATGAATTACTATGAACTAAAAGGTGAAGTAGCGAAAGGAAATGGCGCATATCTTTCAGCTTTTGCCGAAACTATGGGTTGCAACTCTAAGTCTCAGGCACTTTTAAATTCGGAACTCAAAAACAATTACAAAAACTTGTTTCCACAAGGGAAAGCAAATCCAGAAGGCACATTGTTAGAGGTCTATAAAACTATTTTCCGCAATCAAAGCTTAACTAGTCAGTGCTTAAGCTTAGGCTAATTCTGATATTCTTAATCATGCTTTTGGCTCAATTCACTTGGGCCGAGAGCGATTTGGAAAAATTTGCAAACTCTTCTCAATGGCAACGGCTTTATCAATATAAAAATAAAAAAAGTAAAATTCAGTCTGAGATATTCTTTTTTGCCAAAGAAGGCATGACAAATCCATTGAGGGAATTGGAATCTAGTATTTCGGCATTTCATGATACTAAAATTCTTTACGGTACTCTGCAGATACCTGCAGCCTGTGCTTTTCCAGCACGTAAAAAAATAATTGAGAAAAATTTAAAAATAAAGTTTCCTGAAATCAAGTGCAAGGATTTAGACAGTTGGATTGAGCAAATCAATGCAGATAAATTGGCTATCGATTTTGCAGGTGCTTACAGTGGAAATCCCGCATCCATCTTTGGGCATACGTTCTTTCGATTTTATAAAGACGGTTTAACTAGAGAAGGACATGAGCTGCTCAGTCATGCCGTGGGATTCTTGGCCGTATCACCTCCAGAAGATAGCCGGGCAATGTACATGATTCGAGGTCTTACAGGACAATATCCTGGTTATTACCAAATAGAGCCTTTCTATATGAAAGTAGGAATTTATAATAATTCTGAAAGTAGGGATATTTGGGAACAGAAATTGAACTTAACACCGGAAGAAGTGAATTTTTCTTTACTCCTACTCTGGGAGTATAGCTTTAATGCCAAAATTCCTTATTACTTTATTGATGAGAATTGCTCCTATAGACTTTTAAGCCTCTTGGAAGTTGTAAGACCTGAAGCCAATTTACTAGATAAGTTTTCCCCTGTGGTTTTGCCTGCGGATACGGTGAGAATTTTATTGGCGGAGGGCCTTGCAGAGCGTGAGCCCAAATTCCGGTCTTCTATCTTAAGAAGACTCAATAAAAAATTAGAAAAATTAAATTCTGAAGATAAAAAGCAATTTGAAAAATCTAAGAAAAGCATTGAGTATCTCCAGGCTGTAGACAATGCAAAAATTCTAGATGCGCTTATAGATCACTGGACTTACACAAATTATAGAGCGCAGACAGATCTAGATGAGAGTGACTCAAAACTTATGGAGGAAACTTTTTTAAAAAGATCTAGGCTTCCCGAATTGAGCCTAAAAATGGATGATGAAGAATTAAAAAAGAATGAAAATTTAATTCCTCCTTATTTGGGGCATAAGACTTCCTCAATAACTATTCTAGGTGGGGGGCAGGAGTTAACTGGGGAAAATAGATCCCATGGAAGATTAAGTTATCGAATGGGTGCTCATAGTCTCACAGATTCTCAACAAGGTTATGAGGATATCGCTGCTATAGATTATTTGGGTTTTGATATTGAGACACAGGAAGTATGGAGAGCCTTATTGGTGGATGCGAAGTCCATCGAGCCTTTAAATAACCCGGAAAAAAAATGGTCATGGCTTGCGAATATTTTTTTAGAAAATGAGGAAAAGCATAAGTATTTAAGCGACACGCGTTTGGTCCTTAGGGGTGGGGGAGGCGGAGCTCTGGGATTTTCATTGGGAAAATTATATTTTATCCCGGCAGTCTTTTCTGAGTTTTGGGTAGATTCAGAGGTAGATGCAGTTTTGGGAATTGGTTTCGAATCCGGAGTGATTTTTCATTTCAATGATACAAGTATATGGATAAATAATGAATCCAATTGGAACAGGCTGGGCTATGAGTCAGTGTCGAAGATGAATTTCAGTTATCACATTAAGTTGAATCATACGATATTTGCTGAGTACGCATTGGAGGATTTTAATAGGCCTAACAATAACTTGAATTCAAAAATAGGATTGGTGGGATACAAGATTTATCTCTGAGAATTCATTTTAGCTCAATTACTCACGGACAATTTAGCATGATATGCTTTTATAAGCTCTAAAATTTCTGTCTTATTCTCTCTTCTAAAAAGAAAATAATAAGTAAAATTTTTAAGTTCTTTTTTTGGAAGTTCTATAGTTTCAATATCTGCTGGGAAGGTCGAAGAAACATAGACGGGTACTATAGAGAATCCCTGCTGGGCCACGATAAGAGATCGAATGACGCCCCAATCTTCACAAAGGACTTTGTAGTCTAAAGTTTTCGCATTGAAATCAAAACTTTGAAGCATCACTTCTAGAAAATGTGCGTCTTTTCTGTAAATTAGATGAGGTACATTTTTAAAAAAATCGCTGGTTGGTTTTCCTTTGGTTTTCTTAAGTAAATTTTTATGGACTGCAAATACAGGGCGACTTTCAAAGGCAACTTTAGAAAAAAGTTCAGAGGATTCAGGTCTTTCATGAGTTACTGCTAGATCCAATTCTCCTTCTAATATTTTTTTAGAAGCTTCAGCGGCAGATAGCATCGCACAGTGGAATTTTCCAGGGAAAGATAATTGAGGGAGAATAAATTCTAGAATTTCTGCTCTTGCGCCTATTCGTAAAACTCTTTGGGTCGGATCGCTGAATTTATTTTGCACCATTCCCATAGATGCCATGAGTTGATTGAGATGTTGCTTAGCGGAAAGATAAACCTCATTTCCAAAAGGTGTTAAAATCTTTTTTTTACCCACGGTTTTCATCAATGGAATGTCCAATGCGTTTTCCAGAGTTCGCATTTGTTGGGTTATAGCGGGTTGGGATATTTTGAGTTTGCTGGCGGCATCTTTAAAGTTTTTAGATTCCGCAACCGCTACGATTGTAGGAAGAAGGCGGATTAAGTTAGGATCAAAATTGATTACTTTATTTATCATAATAGGATTTTGTTATTATATTATTTATAATTGAAAGCTATTAAAAAGGGAATAATTTAACAAGATTATGGAAAAAGTAATTTTAACAATTATTTTTACTGTCGTTTCTGTATGAATTACTACAGAGTCCGAGTTTTATTTAAAGATATCTTTCAATTTATCTTTAAGGTTGTCTTTGAGTTTATCCGTTTGCTTTTGAACTTCTTGGCTAGCTTTGGATTTAGCTTTTTGAACAAGTTTATTTTTTTCATACTGAATTGTTTTTTGGGTCATTCTAGAAATTGTTTCTTGAGCGAATTTAAACTCCGGCTTGAGCGCAGATCCTTGAATTTGAATGGGGATTTCTAGTCTTCCTTTCGGGTCCTTATTGGCTTCAAAGAATGCACCCGAGCCTACATCTACAAGAAAGAGAGTTCCATTCATATTGACATTCATATCGAGGCCCAGAACACCAGTGGCATATAATTCTTCATTTTTTTGAGTCATCGCTTGAAAAGGATTTAAGGTAACCTTAGAATTTTTGATATCAAAGTTTCCGTTTATTTTCATGGGAACAGGTTTATTTGAAATCATTTTATCCATGATCGAACCAGGGATTTTAGCCGTTAAGTCTTTGGCCATATCTGCGATGGTGGCTACGTTAAGTAACCCGTTATCCATTTTAAAGTTTCCAGCGACTGTTAGTTTTTGCATAAAATCTTGTGATGAAGGAAGTTTTGAAGATCCTTGAACTTTCAATTGAGTGCGTCCAGATAAAGTTTTTTGGAACTGGGGGAGTGCCCAAGCGAGGGCTTTTTCAAATAAAAGATTTGGAGATTCAACATTAAATTGAATGATAGGATCTTTTTGTAGGAGGCTGAGTTTAATATTTTTTACGTTCACGGATCCATCAAAGATTTTACCTATTTTTACTTGAGATGTGCCAATGCCATTTTGAACTTGAGATTCTAAAGTGATGCCTTGAGCTCTCAAGGAATCCATTTCAAATTCCTTTATATCAAGACTCACATTTCCTTTGAATTGTCTGATAAGAGGTTCGTCAGGCAGAAATCCTTGAGCAGGTACTTGCGAAGGAGTAGGAGATGGTAAAGATTTTTCGATAGGGGATTTTGTCATGACGTATTTAGGAAGCTGTCCTTTGAGTTTGAGATTTATTGCTAAAGGACTTTTCATAAAATTATCTGCATTCACTCTGCCACTTAAATTCATTGAGAATTGGATATTTCCATCAGGGATTTGTTTTTGGAAGGTAGGAAGCAATGCTCTTATTTTTGTGAGATTTAAGGATTTTGAATCCAAAGTGATATTCATGGGAGCTGTCATTGATATGGGGGGCATCCCGGAAAAATTGATAATTCCTGCTGAAGTCTGTATTTGACTAGATTTCAAATTGAGAGAACGATTTCTTTGTACGGCATTTAAACTGATAGACAAAACATCCTTGGCATTTTTTAAAAAAAGATCTTTATAAATAATTTTTAATCCGCTCAAGTTAGAGCTTAAGTTTGCAGAGCCTGAATTGACGGCAAGCTTATCAATGGACATTTTGCTTTCCATGTTTAAATTGATTGGACCTTCAATCTTTAAATCTGGAGAAATGTATTTGATCTGTGTGGACAAATTTTTAAGACTCAAGTCATTGATCTGAATTTTAGATTGAGCTGCATTTTTCAAATCGCCATTTATGGATAATTTTGTAGAGACAAAGCCCGTCATAGGGTACTGAGAAAGTGGCAGAATAAATTTTTCTAAGCCACTGAGATTTGTCGGATTTATAGTCAAAGAAATTTGTCCGGGCATGGTTTTTGGATCCGTCATCAGTATGGACCCATGTCCGCTCGCCTCAAGTTGCGCAAATTTTAATGATATAGAATCAATATTTAAACTTTTATTGTAGCTGAATTTTGTTTTAAGTAAGAACGGTGTATTTTTTGGTTTTTGAATTATTTTGTTGTAGCTGAATTGCATTGAACTTAAATCCAAATCCAGAGATGCGTTTTTGAATACAATTTCTTTTCCGGCCTGAAACTCTGTTGCAATATTCGCTGAAAGCGTTCCATCATATTGAGTAGTTTCATCTTTTCCTTGAATTGTTAAAAAGGCATTCTTCAGGTCTAGAAAACCGCTGTATGTAATCTGTGAGATGGGTCCTACAATATTGATTCTTGAATTCAAAGATCCTTTCCATGATTTAATCGGAAGGTCGGCTCTTTGCGGAAGTGGAATTTTTTCTAGAGAAGGAATTTGTGCCAGGATTTGAAAAGCCACGTTCTTTTTGTTCAGGTCGACTTGTCCGCGATTTTTTGTAGAAATTGCTAGTACCGACAGGTCAGATTGAGAGAGGGATAGAATTCCGTTCTGCAGCACCCATTGAGATTTTAGATCAATAGGAATCCAGATGGGTAGCGGGGATTTATCAGATTTCATGGATGCAGAGAGATTCAAAAAAATTGGTGCTTGTAAGCTTTGAAAGGACAGAGCCAGGTTTGCGTCTTTGATGCTGGCAAGTTTTGACATGGGTTCATTAATTTCTATGTTAGCATTTTCAATTTTTAAAGACAGTTTTAAGTTTTTGATACTCGGCGATACGATCACATGCTCTAAATTCTGTATAGGTGCAGAAGGAGAAGCGCTCTGCGGTGGGCCGGGATTTTGTGTTCCACGCAAGAGAGAAATTACTTTTGGATTTTTAAGGATAGCTTCAACATCAGGAAAAAAATTGCTGGTCTTAAAATATCCATCGAGCATAGCTATTTTTAAAGATATTTTCTCTATTTGTATTTTATGATCTGAGCCGATCTGAATTGTGACATCGTCTAAATGCATTTTAATAGGTATGCTCAAGCCTATAGAGATATTTTTGTAGTCTAATGAAATACCCATCGGCGACAGAGTGGATTTAGAGATCTCTCTGACTTTGGAATCCAATACGGAATCAACTTTATAACCTAAAATAATAGCGATTATGATTAGGAGCGCTGAGAGTCCAATTGTAATTTTAATAAAAATTTTATTCAAAGATGCCAACCACTTCCAATAAATTGCTGTTTTTATTCATATTCATGATACCAGCATTAAAGCTTGTGTAAATATGGAAAATTAATGCTCGCCATCTGCGTCGCTCATTTTCTTTAAAACGATCTCGATAGTCTCGGAATCTATATGAGCTTTCTTCATCAGTGCTTTGGCCTTGGAGAAATCATCAGAATCGATGGCTTCAAAAAAGTCGTCGACTTTAT
Source organism: Bdellovibrionota bacterium (assembly GCA_040386775.1). Taxonomy (NCBI): domain Bacteria; kingdom Pseudomonadati; phylum Bdellovibrionota; species Bdellovibrionota bacterium. The sequence continues at coordinate 123,204 of JAZKEU010000008.1, forward strand.
CTATTTCAGCAAGCTTCTCAAGGACTAACGTGCCTTCAAAATCTGATTCATCCATTGGAGCCTTTAAGAACTTCCGCTGACAGGCGCTCAAGATTTTCTTCATTGGATGGAACGACAATATGCTCAACACGACGTGCAACTTCTGAGTTTTCAAATGCCTGAGCCCAAAATACAGTAGTTCCTTCTGTCGAAGGCTCAAGAGTGATTGTTAGGCGAAACTTTGGTTCAGAGATATGCTGAATAACTATTTTCGTGGGTGCTTCTACTTCTGCAAATACACTTTCATTTTGATAGTTTTTGCCGTCGGGTCCGTGCATGACGAATGACCAACGTCCTCCATTTTTCAATTCACAGGTATTAAAAGTATTGGTAAAACCAGCGGGCCCCCACCATCGTGCTAAACGTTCAGGATGAAAAGCACCAAAAACTTCCTCAACTGTTGCCAAAATTTTACGAGATGTCTTGAATGTGGTCACGATACCTCCATCATCTGATTTGAACCTTTCATTATTCATAAGTTTATCACCTGATTTTAATTGGTCCAATAGGAAATTTCTAAACCTAGCAATCAATTTTTTGAGTAGAAGAGGATTAGATATATAAGACTTCCGCAAAGAACACCAAGAAGTAGGCCTCCCAAAAGATCACTTAAAAAATGAACGCCGAGATACAACCTTGAGAAACTAGCTAACAAAGCCCAAATTCCGATCCAATAAGCTAAAGGATGTTGCCATATTAATAAGGCCACAAAAAATGAGAAGGTGGATCCGGCATGAAGCGAGGGGAAAGAATCATCGAGAGGAGATCCAACTAGGGAAGTGTAATTCGATATACACTGAAACGGACGTTTTCTTTTGAAGTATTTTTTAATTGCATGACCAAAAATCCATGCCAGTAGTGGAGCAAATAAAGCTTTAAGAAAAATAGTTTGTTGATCAATCAATTGAACGTTCAGGTAATTTAAAGTATTTAATGCTATTGCAGTACCAAACCAAACACGTCCTACAGCTGTATATGTTATGAATTTCAAAAATAAAGTAAATGGAATTCTACGATGGGTGGCGATCCAAAGCATAATCCTACAGTCTAGTTCTGCAATATTTTTATACGAAAAAAACATGAATCAAGAATTAACATTTGCTTTCAATTACAGTCATCGAACAAATGAAGCTAAAGATTTATAACGCGCGCAAGCTCTAAGTGAGGCAACTAAACTGGCTTGCCTGCCTGACAAGAATAGCTGCGTCACAAAAAATGGAGCTCGAATCACACAATTCAGTGTTTTATTAAAGTGAGATAAGAATTAAAATGATTTAAGAGTTCCAATTTTTTCCACGCTGAGCAAAGATTCCAACTTTGGGCCATTCGGTATTGTTTCTTTGGTGCCGAGCAGTTTTTTCTATTTTATGGGGATCTACCTGATTCATATAGAAAAGTATTTCGACATGTGAAAAATCGAATTGCTAGGGATCTATTTTTTAAAAGAATCCACTTTCTAATGGGCTTAAAACCTATTACAGTATGGTGATGAATATTTTAATCACTGGTGCCGGACGAGGCATTGGCTATCAAATGACAAAACAGCTTTCCGAAAAAGGGCATACGATTTATGCTGTAGTCAGAACTGTTGCTGACGAGTTAAAAGCTTTAGCAAACGTAAATATCATAGAAGGTCTTGATCTTGAAAATTTAACCACTATCGATCAAATTGTAGAGAGTTCTGATTTACCTAAAATGGATTGGGTAATTATGAATGCAGGTGTTTTTTTAGAAACACCCCTCAAAGATCTGGAAATTGAATTGGTACAAAAGCAAATTCAAGTGAACTCCATTGCGCCGCTTTATTTTGTTCAAAAGCTTTTACCAAAAATGAAAGAAGGAACAAAAATTGGTTTGGTTTCCAGTCAAATGGGATCCATAGGGGATAATTCTTCTGGAGGGTATTATGGATATAGAATGTCCAAGGCTGCTCTCAATATGGCTGGAAATGCGCTTGCGCATGATCTTAAGAATAGTGGCATCATTGTTTCTATTATGCATCCAGGATACGTAAAAACTCGAATGACTGATTTTATGGGAAATATGGATGCAGAGCTATCTGCAGCTCGATTGATCAGCTTGATGGAAAAAGCTTCCATCACAACTTCGGGAACCTTTTGGAACTATCAAGGAAATATTCTTCCTTGGTGATCTGTTAGGAGTAGGGGGAGCGGGTTTATTTTTTATTCATATGTCAGATTCTTTTGAGTCACGAAGTCTAAGAGATTTTTATATGCGCAATAATATTTATAGATCAACCACCGAAAGGTGATGTTATGAAAACTCCATAACTAAGATTTACTTATCTAACCATATCCATTGTCGATGAATATGGCATAAAGGTTTTTAAGATTTTTAATTTATTCTTAGAATAACTTTTGGGAGTTGAACTTCAACGCTGTAGATTTCTTGATCACGAATTAATTCTTTTACTTTAGCTTCTAGATCGATTTTGACAGTTGGATGCAATAATGCTTCACACATATCCACGCCATTGGACACATCCACTACATTAACGGTAACAACGCCAGAGTTTCCATCCACTTTTGTTAAATTGACTTCGATAACACTGTTGTGTTCTTTGCATCCGCCGCCTATCGTATAACCGATCTCTAAGTTCTTGCCATCATAGACAATCTCTTGAACTTCTGAGATGACAGTTCTTACTTCTTCAGCAAAAGCGGAAAAAGACATTAACAATACAATACCTAAAGATAAAATTGATTTCATAAAGCTCCTCATTGCTATTTTCGATAACAACTACAGAGCTTGAGCCCCAATGACAATTAACAGTTATTATTGAGTAAAATATTCTGTGGATTCTAAATTTTAACTAGAGTTACTATTACATCGTATGGATCTATTCGAGAGCGATTTTAGCGCATTGTTCATCTTCGATTGCTTTGGCTCCGCTAATTCCTATAGCGCCAACATACTTTTCTTTAATTTGGATAGGCAAGCCACCTTCATTAGCGACGACATCTTTTACGGTCACAAGTCCTACGCGGCCTTCTTTAATGCTATCAGCAAAGGCTTTGGTTGGTCTTTGAAAGGCGTTAGCAGATTTTGCTTTGTCGATTGCTCCGTCGATACTTCCCACATAAGTTCCATCGCCTCTATGAAAATACATAAGGTTGCCTTCGGAGTTGACTATTGCGATAGAAAGCTTCCAATTGTTTTTCTTTCCGCAAGCCACGGCCTTGTTTACGATCTTCTGAGCTGCTTCCAAATTAAATTCTGTTGGTTTCTCTACAGAATGAGCCGAATGGGCAAAAAGAAAAGATAAGAAAATTACGAAAAACTTCATAGAACCTCCTGAATAAGCAATTTATTGCAAAATATAAACACTTACTGACACTTTCAAGATGAATCGAGTTTTAGAATATTTAAACTGCTGAACAGGCATTCAGCATTGATTTTTAATATAATGTTGATTTTTGAAAACAATAGTTTTAGGTACAGTGATGGCTGATAATGACGCATTTTATAGAACTTATCTAAAACAAGAACTCCAAAGGAGAAAAGAACGAAACTCTCTCTACTCTCTAAGGGCATTTGCAAAAAGCTTGTCGATTGATAATGGTCAACTTTCAAAAATTATTTCTGGTAAAGCGCTTTTGTCTGTCGATCTTGCTGATATTATTTCAAAAAAACTAAAGCTTATTGGTAATGATCGCATTGGCTTTCTTGTTTCCGCAGCGGAGGAGCAAAAGTGCCATTTGCTTTATCTGGTAGATCCTACGCTAACCGAATGCGATTCTGACGAGTGCTCGTCATAGTGCCCCGCTTTAGTAGGCACACGAATTGTAAATATAGTTCTGGGAAGTTAAATTTAATTTAACTTCTTATTAATTCAATCCAACAATTCTTCGCGCTTCTTCACTTCTCATAAACTCATGAATTACTTTCCCAAGTTCGAAACTTGTGAGACTTGGCTTTTTACTGCCCGTATATGAAGCCAAGTCGTTTTCAATAACAACAAATTTATCATCGGCCCAAACATTTATCTAAAACGCCGGCAGCCATTTTATGTTTCCAATTTTCTTCAAATTATAAATGTTAATTTTGATCTATGCATGAGAATATCTAAGTTTATTCAGCGAATTGGTCTTCTCTGTATTATTAATTGGAGGAACAGATAGGCCTGTCGTGATAAGGAAGTGCTGTAGTCAATTTTGGATATTAAATTGATATGTAAAATCAATAAGATAGATAATAAACCACATGAATTGTTCTAAATATTTTTACAGTTCTAAAGTTATTTCATGTTTATAATTTTATACGTATAGATAAATTATTTCGTGGTATGTCTTAATATTCGAACTAATTAACTCGGATCAAGGTAACGAATAAAAAGGTACTATAATGAAAATGATGGCTTTTATACTTATGTTTTGTGCAAGCACAAATATTATGGCTACAGATAATTTTTGTAAAGTGACTCCGAATCCTAAGGGAACAATTTCTCAAACTGTATGTAAAGTCACTTTTGATGAGGTCCTTTTAGCCACTGCAGAATTAGATTCCGAAATAGTTTGTCATATTGAAGGACAAACAAGAGGGCTCAGCGCCTACTTAATGAATAATGAAATTAAAATTCAAGTGATCAAATTGGACGCTCAACCTACAGATGTTTTAAACGAAGTTGTACTTTATAAAGTCATAGAAATGCTTGGAACTTTTACGACTAGTTATGATGCTAAAGCTTCTGTGCAATATTCTGTAATGATTAATAAGAAACGCTTAAATTTGAAATGTCTTCCTAGCGAATAGTATTACCCGCTTCAGTATCTGCAATACTAAAGCGGGTTGAATAAAAACTATTCACTATATTACTACCAAGCATATATACACTTAAAAAGACCTTTTGCTATTGTCGTGTAGCAAACTTCCCTCATATTCGAATTGAAATTTTCTTTATATTCGTAAGTGTAACCGGATATTAGTGAGCAACCATAAAAATAATCATCGGTTTTTCCTACACTCTCTAGAAGAGTTTGTACCGCGAGGTCCTCTGACGGGTAGGAGCATTTACCGAAACATGAACCGGTCCAGAAGCTATATGCATAACATGCCTGCACAGCGCCTTTATGTTCTTCTTCAATCTCTACAGCTTGAGCACGCTGAAGACCCAACGAGCTTATTCCTATTAACAAACTCATTAAAAATAATTTAGTATGTTTCATTGTTCCTCCCTTAGTTAACGAATTTCTAAATACAGTTGTAGTAAAAAATTATATTGAATAATAGTTCATTAAAGTTATATACACTTAACTAATGGATATAGATCGAGTTAGATACTTTCACATATTTGCTGAAACGGGCTCGCTGGTAAGAGCTTCAGAAATCCTTCATATTTCGCAACCGGCCTTATCAAAAGCCCTAAGACTGCTAGAGCACGAAGTAGGAGCAAAGCTTGTTGAAGCGGAGGGAAGAGGTTTAAGACTCACCCACAGTGGCGTTACTTTTAGGAAAGAAACAGCAGGCTTATTGGACAAATGGCTGCAATTGCCCAAGTTAATTCAATCAGAACATTTGCAGGCACCAACCAAAATAGGATCTTTCGAAGTTTTTACGACTTATTTTTTAGAGAGTCTGACTAAATTTATTAAACTCGAAAACCTAGAGCTGCACGAGTACATACCTGGCCAGCTCGAAGAAGCAATTATCAATGGAACAGTTGATATTGGAATAACCTATGCCCCCATTCCCAAACAAGGAATTGAGTTTATAGAAGTGACTAAGATCCGGATGGGAGTTTTTGGTTTAAAAAAGTATAAAGATGTAACTTTATCCGAGTTACCCTTTGCAGTTCCTCTTTCTCCTATTGAAGGAACTCCTTCCAAAGTTGTAGGTCTTGATGGATGGCCCGATCATAAAATTCCAAGAAATATTAAATACCGAGTCACCCTAATGGAGTCTGCGATTGAACTCAGTAGAGAAGGGCATTGTGTTGCCTATTTACCAGAGTTCATTGTTCATAATCATAATAAGAAAGTGTTACCGGAATTTAAACTCATAGAACTTGAGTCATCCGTGTCGAAGAAAGACCGCATCCAGAGTGTCTTCCTAATTTACCGCAAGCATGCTGATGAATCGGTACTTGTCCGCCAATTGGCAAAATGCTTGCGATCGTTATCGTAATGGATGTGGCCCCGGATCGTCCGCAAGTGGGAGTGAGCGACCATCAAGAATGCTTATCTTTAACTCTAGTGCATCCAACTGCTCAACGCATCCCAGGTTTACGCGATATCCCCATTTTTGATTTCCAAAATAAGGAAATATCCCGCAAGTCTTGCAGAAAAGAGCGTCAACTGCGCGATCATTCCAACGATAAATTGCCATATGTTCAGGGTTTTGATGAGGGCGGAAATCTTCTGCTGGAATGTATTTCGCTGACATAATTGTTCCCCTGCGAATACAAAGTGAGCAATTACAGCGCCGTCCTTCGGTGATTTCTTCGCACGCAAAGGAAAATAGAATGTCTCCACAATGACAGCGAGCTGTGTATTCTTTTTTATTCAAAGAGGCACCTTTTCAATTTTGATAATTAATTATATTCCCATATAAACATTTTTTTGCTCGAGCATTTTTCCATTTTTATCAAACGAAGAGAGAAGTGGTAGAGCGTGGTCGATGTTCTCCACCTTGGTGTGAAGTCTACCATCAATTATCAGCTCAACTTCATGTTTTTGGGTTTCAGCGAGGACTACAGTTTGCAATAATTTATGATTAGCGTCCTTAACTTGAATTGTGGAACGCTTTAACTGAGTCTCCGGTATGATTTCGTGTTGAACGTAAAAAGTTTTACCATCTTGATGAAATATTTGAGTGGATTCAGAAACTCGACCTTGCCAAAAATCAGCCGTATTGTTAACGACAACGTCTATAAGCATCGTAATTAAGAAAACCACTGAGGTAAGAAGGTAAAGGACAACTCTTAATCCGACCTTCTTTGAGTTGATCCACGTAGAGTAATCTCTAGTCAACTCCCACCCGCCAGAGACACATCCAGTTTGAAAAATCATCATCAGACAAGCTGTTGCGGTTCCCAAATGATATAACAATTTTGATAAGAGTTTTTGCACGTATATTCCCCCGTAGGTGGCTAGATTTAATAATAACTGTGTTGCTTTGTTTTTCAAGGTGAAAGTACTTAAAGTGCCTAGTTTTATACCGCCGGCGCCGAAGGTGCATATAAATGATAAGCTAGCTAATTAGGTTAAAAATACCGTTGTTGCAAATTGGCAAGGTTGACAATGGCATTTATCAATGTACTCTCCTCAATTAATGTAATTGAATAATTTTGATTCAATGCAAACTCAAAGAGGGGGAATATCTTATGAAAATAAATATAATTGCTACCATAATTTTTCTATCATCTAGTTTAGGATGGGCTCAGTCTTATACAGACAAAGCGCTTCTTTTTGAAAGAAAAATGAAAATTGATTGGGAAGAGTGTAAGAAAAAATGGCAAACTAACAATGTAACTAGCTTTGAAGGTTTTTATTCTTACGGTGGAGGTTGTACAGTTTCGGTTACAGGAACTTCTCCTGAGCCATTTGGTACTGGCAGTCATTTCAAATACGAAATACAAGGTGGAAAACACGGCTCAATGAGAACGTCAATAAACGTTGATGCAAACCCTGATGGTTATAGCATTTACTACAGCTATACTTTCGAAGCTACTCCTACGCAAGTTGTGCTTCCTACATTTGAAGAAGCATATGCTGATATTAAATCTAGATTTAATTTAGGTGACGAGATAATTGCCTTTGGTAAACAAGATGGTGATAGATACAAAATTATTGATTACCGATACAAAATTAAAGAATAATTTCTTAATTTTACTGAACTTAAAAAAACGCAAAGCTTTAAAAGCTTTGCGTTTTTTTATTTTAGGTGGATCGAGAGAATATAAGGTTGTGCCGTCGGTTTGGTATTCACATGGATTTCCGTATCTTGCTGAATCCAATAATTAATGTGGCCTTGCGGAGATGGAGATATATAAGCCATATGATTGATCTGATTGATATACTTTAGAGAGAAAGAATTATGGATATTGGATGGTGTAAGTTTGAGAAACTTTTTAGGGCACGAAAAGTTATGTTTTAGACATCTCTTTGGCTTTAAATCCAAATAAATCTATTTTTAACCTGGCATGCTATCTGCTTAGTAAATGAATTGAAAAACCGTCATATTTGATAATTTTGGGAAGTAATCCAACAAGCTTTGGAACGGTACGTATCCATTTTAGTGTTTAGAACGTGCGGTGACATTTTTGCGCCCCACGGTAAAGGTGCTTGCTATGAAACTATTTATAGGACTGCTTTTTATTTGCGTGACCCTATCCCATACTAGCGCCGAAGCCAATAGCCAGTGTGCAAGCCTCTTTGAAGAAGAAATTGTCGATTTTTCCAGTGAGTGGGGAGTTAATTTTCTATCTTATTCTGATCCAGCTTGGACTGAGCCCGGTTACCTGAAAGAACTGGCGAAGTATGCGGCACCAACAATCACTAATTACGGCGGCCGCGCAGAGTTGCTTCTATCTAAATTTGATAAGGTTTTCAATGATTTCAGTGATGGATTCATTGCAAGATTTACGATTAGCGGCACTGATGCAAACAATTATCTATTTGATTATGCGGCTCAGTCTTACCATTCTAGAACGCGCAAAGAACCAATTGATGTTAAATTGTTATCATTCGAGGACCCTTATGCAGGAGCATACGGTAAAATTTACGATTTGAAGTATGGAAGCTCTCAACTGACGATTCCGACTCCAAGACTGCATCCAAATCGCAAGTATAGTAAGGCGGAACTTGCCGAGATTAAAAAGATAGAACTTAGAGCACTTAAATTTATTCGAGAGAAAGTCAAGAACCCAGATCTTGAAATTGGCGGAATATTTATTGAGCCCATTCCAGTCAGTCATGGCATTTATATGTATCGCCCAGAATTTATGAGACAATTACGAAAACTTGCTGACGAACTGAAGGTACCTATTTTCGCAGATGAAATATTGACGGGTGGTGGAAGAACTGGAAAGTTTTGGGCCTATGAGCACTATGAAGGGTTCGTTCCTGATTTAGTCACTTTCGGTAAGGGACTTGTTGTTGCCGGTATATTTGTACCAACTCGAAAATCATCTTCTCTAGAAATTAACCCTTGGGACATTGGAAGCACAACTACATCGGCCAATCCGCTAAGCTTAGTGCAAGCAATACAAGTGCTCGAAACAATCAAAAAACGCAACCTCATCGACAACGCGCGAGACGTCGGAGAATATTTTTATGAGCGTCTCAAGCAAAGGCATCTAGAGTCAAAAATCTATAAGACTGATGACTTAGATGTTCGCGGAGTAGGGCTTTTGCTTTGGTATTCTTCTTATAGAAGAAATTTTAAAATTGATTCATATAAAGAGGGGTATGGTCCCAGAATGCTTCCTCCTCTAACACTAACAAGACAACAAGTTGATGACCTGTTTATTGAGTCTAGTAAAAACGACGGGAATTCTCTTTAGGAAAAACTAAAATAGGTTTCCAATTGGTCTTTTAAAATATCAAGAAACACGTGGCATTCCACACCGAAACGGGGGAATTTATCCTATCCGTGAGCCCTGAAAATCTAGGTATGCCCCTTGTAATGGGCATACCGCTTGCAGTTATTAAACTAAACTATGGCTTAAGCTATGACTCCTTCAAAAAAAAGGACGGTCCAAGATGCTCGCAGATTTTTTGACCACGAAAAAAAATGAAATATTGGCTCTCACAGAAGAAAAAACCTTAGAGCTGGCGGGGGACCATCCGAGCTCAGTGCAACTTAAAAAAGGACTGCCCATTTTTCTTAATCAAGTGATTGACGTGATTCGCAATTCTGAAAAACATTCTTCTCCTCCGCAGAAAGATATTAAAGCGATCGCCGAAGCAGCTGACAGAGGCGATGAAGCTGCGATGGCTGAGGCTGCAGGTCGACCTGAGGAAGCTGAATTAGCGGAATCGGCCGGTCGTCACGGCACTGAGTTCCAGCGATTAGGTTATAACCTTTCTCATGTAGTTCACGCATACGGAGCCATGTGCCAGGCTATCACGGAGGTTGCATCCAAAAATCAGTTTAAAATTTCTACGACTGAATTCCATTCCCTCAATCGAAGCCTCGACGTCGCAATCGCCGGTGCTGTTACGGGCTATCAATCACTCCAAGAGACCAAAGAACAAAAGCACGACAGTAACCAAACAAAATTTTTTGTCGATGAAATCCGTAACACTCTCACTTGTGCTCAGGTGGCCTTGCAATCTATTAAAACTGGAACCGTAGGTATCGGCGGAAACACAGGTCGGATCCTGGAACAGAGCTTAGGAAAAATTGGAGAACTTTTAGACCGGTCTCAAGAAAATTCGCCTTAATATAAAATAGTTAATATTGATTTCGTATCGAATCTCAAGGCTCTTATGACTTTTATTTTAGATGGATCGAAAGAATATAAGAATGTGCAGTCGGTTTTGCGCTCACATTGATTTCCATATCTTGTTGAATCCAATAATTAATGTAGCCTTGCGGAGATGGAGATACATAGCCCGTATAATTTCCATAAATACGTGGACGAGAGTGTTTATTTGTCTCTACTCCATCCATCACAATGTACTTTTCGTATTGAGCTTCTTCTTGAGCCATGTAATTGATCTGATTGATATACTTTGCAATTTGAAAAGACTTAAAGAGTTCGTTAAAATTTGGAAAGATAATTTTAGGATCAGAGCTTGAATGATTTAAAACATAATTTATAAATTTACGACCTTCTTTTTTTTCAAGATACGAAACAAATAAAAGTGCATGTCCATAGAAAGATTCTTTATCTTCTACCAGCTCCAATTTTTTTGAGGGCTCAAGCGGCATCCATGGAGATTTCATCAAATGAGTTGCTGCTAATGAGAAATTTTCTTCACTGGATATTTTATTTTCAAAGTAAAGAGCCATTCCTTCTTCAAACCAGGTCGGATAAGTTTTTCCTAGCTGTTGACTGATATAATGAAAAAGCTCATGTGTGAGCTTTCTTTTAAAGAAAGAAACATCACTTAAAAAAGCATCATTCACAAAGATTTTAAAATCTGTTTTTGATTGTTGAGACTTGCAGACGATCGCAGCAAAATCTTTAAATGGGGCGGGTAGTGTGTCCCCAAATGAATAGATATGAATACGATTTGGGACAAGAGAACTTAAATTATGTTTATGCAATTCTCTAACAATTTGAATCCATGCGACTTGAAAGGATTCTGTGGAATGAACCGCGTAAGGCACTTCTTTTTTCCAATATATAGACAGCTCACTGTTCTCTAAATTATTGATTTTTTGCGATTTAAATAAGGCCAAGTTTAAATCAAAACAGCCACCAGGAAGTAAAAAATCATTGCTAGAGAATCCTTTTTGAGTCCCTAATAATATCAAAAATATAAATAATATTAAAAGCTTAAGCTTATTTATCAATTTATGCCCCTTGAACTTCCTCAATTTAACTCAAGCGTTCCCTAAATCGGAACGAATATTTTATAAATTGAATATTTTTCTATATAAGTTGGGAATGCGCTGAGATATACAACTGCAAAACCAAAAACGTGGGACGAAATGGAAATTGAATCGAACAAAAACATTCGAACTAGTAAAGCTAGCGCAGACCAAAAGTCTCCGCGTGTCTTTGATTATTTGGATTATCGTGAGTATCTCAAAGCATACTACGAATACAACAAGTCCATTAACCCTCACTTTTCCTATGGGCAGTTTGCTAACAAAGCCAAGTTTCAAACTCGCAATTACCTAAAAAGAATCATTGATGGCGAAAGACCCATTACAAATGAAAACCTTCCGAAGTTCTGTATCGCACTTAATTTGACCTTAAAAGAATCTCAGTACTTTGAATCTCTAATTAACTACAATCAGGCTAAAGATCCATCAGTTAAAAAATATTATTTCCAACACTTAAGAGAGGCCGCAACAGGCGTTCCCAATTCAGCTATTGAGTTGAGTTATAACCAGTATGAACTCTTCTCGAACTGGTACAATATTCCTGTGTTTGATGCCCTCTCGCTAACACACATTGATCCTACGCCAGAGAGTATTTCTAAAGTATTTCGAAAGAAAATCACTCCTAAAGAAGTCAAAGGGGCGTTAGAGCTTTTAGAAAAAGTAGGATTAATTTATTTTGATGCCGAATCTCAACGATACAAGAGATCAATGGAAAAAATAAAATACACTCAAAGTGTTGTGAATCTCGCCGTGAGAGAGTTTCACAAGCAAACTCTTTCTAATGTGATTGATTTTATCGAAGAAGAGCCACTCGAGGCAAGATATCTTCGATCTCTGACGGTTTCAATCAACAAAGATCACATCAAAGAAGTTTATTCTGAGATCGATAGCTTGATCCAAAAGTTGAATAATAAATATTCCGACACTCAGGGTGATAAAAATATGCTCATGCAATTAAATTTAAATGTTTTAAATCTTATTAAAAATAATAAAGGAGAAACGAAATGAAAATTTTAAAATCGACACTTGCGGTCTTTGCAATATTGCTGATCGCAGGACAAGTGAATGCCGGATCGGATATCGGCGGGGGCACGCTTAATGAATTTGGAGTTGAGTATCCAACTCAATCTTCAGAGGATAGCTACTATTGTGATTATAGCTATGACACTTTAGATATTGCAATGTCTACGGCACTCAACCAGGCAAGAACTGATTTTGGTAGAGCTAGAAATACAATCCGCAGAGGTATCCAAAGCGCAATTATTGGTTTTAGCAAATGGGGTAAAAACTATAAACCTCTCACAAAGGATGCTTTGGTTAGGGCTTTAGAATTAGATCGTATCTTTAATGATAGCTGTGGAGAAAAAGTAGAATTCTGCCAAGCAGATAGAAGAGCCTTAAGATTTGTTTACGGATATTTGCAGCATGTAAAAGAGAGAATTGTTCCTCTGGATCGCGATTATTATATGCCATTAAATTCTTACCAAAGACCTTACACTCCTGTGAATGGTTCTCAATATGATGATGGTAGAACCTATGCTGGTGGAAATTTGTATGGTGGTGGCGGCATGTGGGAAATCTTTGCTTCAAAATATAAAGACACAGCGATAGCACTTCTTCAAGTTTATGCTGGTCAAGGATCTGACTATCAACTTCCGGAGGCTTTCGGTAATGACACTTACGAATTGAGAGCTGCTGTAAAAATCTTTAATTACGCAAGTTATGATTTAAGACGTGATGATCTCAATAGAGTATTTAAATGTGAGATCAGTGGTCTTAGTTCTTTAGCTCAAATGCTATCAGCACAATTGAACGGTAACGGTCCATTCTATAGCAAACGCGAAGCTTGTTTAGAAGCAAGAGGCTTTGCAGACCGTGTGATAACAACTTCAGATGCATATCACTGCCGAATGAATAGAAGAAATTAATAAAGGAGAATTTTTGTGAAATTATTAACGTTAGCTATATTGCTTTTTTCTCTAAAAGGATTTGCGGGACCGCAACTTCCACAGGATTTCTCTCAACTCGAGGGAGCATTCAAAGGTGTCGGGCTCTCAAGCAAAAAATCTGCTTATCTTTTGGTGTATAGAGTTTTAGAAAACAACCAGTCCAGCTGCAGATTCAATATCTTTTTAATCTCTCAAAATAAAGCGGGTGGACAAGTTCTAGAAGCAGAATGCATTGGGGCGACAGCTCTTGCTGTTCTGGGAATCGGAACAACAAGCAATTCTAAATATCTCGAGGCTAAGCTTCCACCTGCGGGCATTTTAGAAGAAAGATTCGATGCAAAGCATGGCAGATATTTGCACCTAGGTAGACAAAAAAATACCTCCTTTCTTCCAAGCCCGCTTGCTGAAGACTATGCATTCACATCTGATTCAGATGACATACGTGTTTATACAGGTGCACCACTGGGTTTATTCAATAGCAACTCAAACTCGGTCAGTAGCACAAAGGGCAATCAAGGAACATTGAATCTTGTTACTCAGCTTCCTTCATTGGGTTTAACTGGAAAGTTTGTGGGCGTATCAGAGCTTGCGGGTGTAACTATTTTGAGAGAACAAAAATTGGACAATAGCTTGTATCAATACAGCGAAGGTGAAATCTCGGGAATGCTTGTAACAATTGTAAGCGGGAAGCGTGTGATGGTGGTGGTTGGAAAAATTTCTGACGGAAGACCTCAGTCCATTGTATTTTTACCCCTAACTAAAAACTAAGGATTTTATATGAAACCTCTTATACTTTTATTATGCCTGACTTTTACGATGACTTCTTTTGCACAAGAAGGCGTTTCAACAGACATCGATCCTGCAAGACTCAACGAAGTGATGGACTGGGTGAACAATGCAAAGTTTGAATTGGACACGGGAATCGAAGATATTTCTAAATCTTCTATCACTGAGCAAGAGTCCTCTTACAGTCAATTGATTGCTAGGGTTCTCCAGGCCTCAGGAACAAGATCTAATGAATTTCTAATGAGAAATATGCTTTACAGAACTCAAGTGGTTTATAAGTCCATTCAAAATACTGCGCCTTCGCCAAAACGAGATGCCTATGCTCGCAGAATTTTGGATGAAGGAGTGGCGTGGTCATTAAGACTCTACCAATTGGACAAGAGTTTGCTTGAGCAAATGAAATCTCAATCTATCCCTGATTATGTTCGTGGAGTTTCTTTTGTTAGTCTAGGACTTCAATGGACTGAGTATATGTTTAGTCTTTATTATGCAGTTCCTGATAATAAGGCCAAACTACAACTTATGAAAGATCTAATGGGACTTTTGTATAACGACATCAATAATGATGATTCTGTAAAAAGAATTTTAGCTCCAATTTCTGGAAAGATTGCTTTTAAAAATGAAGAGTTAAAAAATAAGTTACAAAATAATCCTCCGAAGACTCCGATTGAAGAACTTGCGCTTGCCAGAGATTTGAGAAGATTTATGGAGCAACATATCGAGGCTGCTAAAAAATTATTATCACCCTATTCAAAGTCTGGGACTAGATTTTGAAGATTATAATTTTTCTTGCATTAACATTATCAACAGCCTGTTCCTTCGCTCAAGTTGGTGTATCGACGGATATTGATCCGAAGAGAATCAATGAAGTATCAGAGTGGGTTGATAATGCAAAGTTTGAATTGGATAAGGGGATTGAAGACATCTCTAAGCTTCCAATTCCTGAGCAAGAAAATGGTTATAATGATCTTATCGATAAAGTTCTAAAATTATCAAATGCAAAACCAAATGAGTTCTTAATGCGTAACATGCTTTATAGAACTCAGGTGGTTTATAAAGCCATTCAAAATAGCTCATCATCTCCAAAGCGTGATGCATATGCACGAAGAATCTTAGAGGAAGGAGCAAAGTGGGCGTTAACACTTTATGAGGCGGATCAAGATTTGCTTCATAAAATAAAGACTTCAAAAGATCCTAGCGAATTCAAAGGAGTGTCATTTGTTAATCTTGGGCTCCGCTGGGCTGATTATGTTTTTAATTTGTATTATTCAGCGCCGGACAACAGCTCTAAATTTCTTTTGATGAAAGATATGTTAGGGCTACTTTATAATGACATCAACGATGATGCTGCAGTTAAGAAAATACTCGCAGCTGTCTCGAAAAAAATTATATCAAAACATGCCGAGCTAAAAAACTACGATCCAAAAAGTCTAAATGAAGAACTTGAAGCTGCAAGAGATCTCCGCCGATTTATCGAACAGCATATTTCAGCTATCAAAAATATCATTTCTGATTACCCTGATATCTATAAGAATCTTATTCCTTTTGATGCCTATAATTTGAGGCTCGAGGTTTTATCGTCGGTAATGTATAAAAATATATTTCCTATCTGTGAGGGTATGGAATTTTCAGAAATTTTATTCTCTAGACCTTTGCTGAGCGGAATGATCATTCGTATTCTTGAGCCGCTGAAGTGGGGAGATAAACTTGACTACAATCAGCCAGTTCGTTTTCGATTGGAAGAAAGTAGTCCGAAAATTTCAGATTACGCACCTTTATTGCCAAATTGTGAAGGAACTCTTTCCTTGTCATCGCTAATACGAGAAGGAGATTATAAACTAAATGATAAGTATTTTAGACCCGTCAGTGAAGCTGTAACTTTTAATAGTAGGCATGGTATAGCTAAAGAGAATGTGTACTTAGTTGATAAAAAAAACCTTAAACCTTATGATAGAAAATGTCTTATTATTCCACAGCATACAAAGCTTACAGTCAGTAGCAAAGATGTGAAGTCACTTCCTTTTTTTATGCCTGATTTACTTGGAGTAATTGAGTCATTTATTTCCAGAAAAAACAAATTTATTGTTTCAGATATAGATCCTAAGCAGATTTATAACTTTGTAGAAGTTGTAAGCGATGACCCTAAGCTTAACGGCTGTAAAGGGTATATTCTTAGACATTATATTACTATGGTGGAATAAAATGAAAATACTATTAATTGCATTTCTATCTTTAATTTCTTTAAATCTGAATGCCGCGGAAGGCGTTTCGACTGAAGTTGATCCCTCGAAGCTGACGCAAGTTGAAAAATGGATTGAGAATGCAAAGTATGATTTAGATATTGGAATTGACGATATTTCAAAAGGACCTATTACTGAACGGGAAGAACGTTTTAGAAATTTAATTGTTCAAGTTTTAGAAAAGTCGGGGAAAAACTCCAATGAATTTTTAATGCGCAATATGCTTTATAGAACTCAAGTGGTTTATTCTTCGTTACAAAAATCCGTTCCATCCGAAAAAAGAGATGCTGTTTCGAGAAAAGTTCTAGAAGAAGGAGTGAGATGGGCCTCATCTCTTTATCAAGCTGATCTCTCGCTCATTGGCAGCATAAAAAATAAGACAGCAGAAGATTACACTCCTGGAGTTGCGTTTGCGACGTTGGGTTTGGAGTGGGCTGAATATATGTTTGGTCTTTATTACGATATTCCAGATAATAAAATGAGATTTGAGCTTTTAAAAGATCTTATGGGTCTTATGTACAATGATGTTAACAGCGACTCTGCTGTGAATCGCATTCTGGCTCCTGTAAGTAAAAGTATTGTTCAAAAGAACGAGGAAATAAAACAAATTCCAAATATTCCGAGAACTCCACAAGAGGAATTAGAGCTTGCCAGAAGCTTGCGTACATTTATTGAAACTCATATTGATGAGACGAGAGCTCTTCTTGAGCCTTATGCTGTCAATTTTTACGGTGAGGGATTTAGGGCAAGTCCTGGAGACATAGGAGATGTTGCTAGAACACTGAGTTTTGAAAGTGTCACAACCCCTGGTTGCTCTCGTGCTTCTTCTATTAATGAGAAGCTGCAGGTTATTGAAAATGGAAGTAAGATTAGATTTTTACCTCATCATAATTCTGATTTGTATTATGTTGAAGTGATTGATATTCCAAGCACCTCATCTCCTATGGGTGCTCAAGTAAGCTGCAAAGGATTTCTCACAAAAAGAATGTTGAGTTTTGGTGTAAAAAGAATTTTTAAAAGAGATGCTGAGCATATCACAAGGATTAAAACTCAAGCAAAAACCAACATGATTCATTTTGTGATAGCAAAAAAGAATGAAAGACTTAAAAAGTATTGTCGCTATCTTGACCGAAATACAAATGTAGTGCTTGTGGATTTCGTTAAATATTACCTTTTTCAGCCAACTAGACCAAGCGGATTAGGTCCTCTGTTTGATTTACCATCCGCAGAGGTTTATTATCTCGTTAGAGTCGACGATCAAAATTCTATGCACTATGGTTGCACGGGATATTTTCCAGCAAGCGGTTTAACCATATTAGATTAATGCGTTTCCCTCTAGGGAACGAAAAAAAACTACCTTAGTTGACTAAAAGTTGTTCTATGAAAATATAAGGACAACAAAACTAAGGAGGATTTATGAAAATAATAATCGCACTCTGCTTGATCTTTACAAGCATGCAAACTTTTGCAAACCCACGTACTTTTGAAAACTCGGAGCGGATTTTAGAATCAAGTCATGCCAGAGCAGGTTCTTACTATGACTGGGGTCGTGCTAAAAACGGCTGGGGCTACTGCTACATGTGGTCATCCAATGGATATGTATTGAACGAAGGAAAGCCAGTATCAAACTACAACTGCGAACGCTACCGTCCTTCATACTACGACTGGGGAAAAGGCGTGAACGGTTACACTTACTGTTATCAATGGACTCCTTACAGAGTAGCAATGAACGAAGGTAAGCCTGTAGACAACTACTACTGTCATTAAAACGTGCGATGGGGGCCGAATGGATTTTCGCCCCCTCTGTCCACAAATTATGGTTTATATTTTTCCACAACGGTAAAATCTCATTTTTTCTGTAATCCATGGTGTATAGATTTTTTCAGTTAAATGAAATCTTTGAAATTGGTAGGGAGCTTTCGAGGTTTCTCCATTTTTAGTGAATACCCAGTTATCTTTGATGTAGACAAATGCATGCTCAGGTTTGCCCATAAGAATAAATACACCAATATCTCCAAATTGAGGTTTCGTAACCTCTTCACAATTTTTTAAAAATTCAACAAGTACCTCTTGGTCCATTGACTCCATCGGTTCTTCAGGAGCATGAAAACGAACGGCTGCGTTGAAGCAATTGCCTCTTGTAGTATATTGGTAAAGATTATCGGTAATATTTTTAGGTATACATTCGGTTACGTCCACCTTAAAAATAATATCAGGTAAAGAAAAATACTGAGTGATACTTTCAAGTTTATTCCCTTCTTGTAGAGCTTGGGGATAGCCTGGAATGATATTAAAACCTGGGGCTAATACTTCTTCAAGGGGAAGAGATATAGGTTGCCCCCCTCGCTCTAGCGTCACAAACCGCACAGGTTCGATTTCTTTGGTAGGAGTGCTAATAGGGACTTTAGCACAAGATGGGCTAGGAAAAATGCCAGAGGCCTTCAGGGCTTCATCTATGTTAGGAAAGTAAAAAAAGGTTTTTTTTGAGTCAGTGTCTATTTTGGTTTGGATAGAAAGTAAATCCGCGTTTGATTTCAGAGAAACTATTAATATAAACAAACTCAAAATGTGTTTAATTGAGATTAAATTTTTCATAGTTTTTGATTTAGTATCAATAATGGAGCACAAGATAGTTAGAATGTTACTTTTGAAAAAAAGTGGCTTAACATTTTTCAAATATCTATAAAAATGAAGCTTAAACCTATCGAATTTAATGGCGGGACAGGTGGGACGAGTTTAGGACTTTTCCCTGCTTTGAGGAATGCATAACGCAGAGCCTTGTTGGAGCTTTAAACAGATATGAGGGTTGTTTGAGGTTTTATTTGATAAACTTTGAGTTTTAATGGATTACTTAAAGTTAATGGGTTTAAAAAAAGAAGATCAAAATCTAGATGCTAGTGCCATTTCCAAAGAAGCTGAGGCTTTGGCCGCTATATCCATAAAAGAACGTTTATCAATGAGCTATGAAGAACGCATTGAAGCCCATGAAAACGCAAGAGTATTGATGCAAGATCTTAAATCTCAAGGAGAGTTGCTCCGTGCAAAATCTCAAAGAACTTCTTGAAAGGCTTCTCAAAAATAATATTGATTTTGTTCTAGTTGGTGGATTTGCAAGTGTATTGCATGGATCAACTTTAGTAACTCAAGACCTTGATATTTGTGTTGCTATGGCAGATGAAGAGATCGATAAACTTCGCCAAGCACTGAAAGACTTAAATCCTATTCATCGAATGAATCCAAATGCTAAAATTTCTTTTATGGAGCAACCGAAGGATTTAAGTAATATTAAAAATATTTACCTTAAGACTAATCTTGGAATTTTAGATATTATGTCAGAACTTCCACCTGTGGGAAATTTTGAAGTTATCAAAAAAAATGCTATTGAAATTAACCTCTACAATTACAAATGCAAAGTCATTTCCCTAGAAGATTTAATAAAAATCAAAGAATCTATGACTCGTCCAAAAGATAGAGAAACTCTAAATCATCTTAAGCAAATTCAAAAAATGAAAAAATAGTTTACCTAGTCAGATGGGATGAGTTTAGAACTGAATGCTGGGTTAGTAACTAAGAATTAACCACGTACCGTATCCAGTAACAGCAATGGCGCCAAAAAGGTGAATCCAAGAAGTTTTTTTGTCGCCATTCTTTTGAACTACTAAAAAGTCAGAAACCGCTACAATTCCAATACAAAGATTGATAGCACCAAGCGTGTTCCATTGTTCTTTGTAAAATAAAATCAAAACAGTTAGTCCTATAAAAACATCTCGAATACCTGTGCTCACAACATATGGAAGAGCAGGGCCATTTACAGAAATTCCAAATTTTTTTGACATTGGTTCCGGTTTTAACACTGCTGCAACACCAATTAGAAGAGTAAGGAGCCCTATGATGAGAGCAATATAGTGAGCAAGTGTTGGTACATTCATTCGATTGACTCCAATTTTAAAACAATAAAAAAGTTCAAGATCCATTGTCGTACTTGTAAAAGCGTATCTAAACATTGGAGATTGTTGAAGTGAAAAATGGCGGGGCAGGTGGCAAGAGTTGAGTGCGGGCTCTGCAAGTGCAATTTTTTTTGGCACTTAAAGCTCAGGGCAGGATTACCCAGGTACAGAAAAATATCCCCGTGTTAGGTTACAAAAAGTCTTCTAAATAAATATAAATAGTTTGGGCTCGGTCTTTACTGGTATTGAGTTTGCAATTTATGGGGTAGGAAGCTGCATAAGCAGTATAACTTAAACAAAAGGAAAGCATCATGCGAAGCGATCAAGCTTATTTAGAAACACCTCATACTCATAAACATCTTATATGTTGGAAGTCGACATTGGCAGGACTGGCCTTAGCAATCGTCGTTTTCCTTGGATTCTTGGCTCTGTCCGTGGCATTTGGAGGTATCGGTTTGTCCGATGGGTCTTCAGCTAAAGCTGCGGGTACGTTCGTCGCAGGATCATTAATCATTGCTACAATCTTCGCGGCATTTTCGGGTGGCTACTTGGCTTCACGCCTTGGTCGTACCGAAGTGGACGCTCTAGGAACTACGCAAGGTATGGTTGTAGGCGCAGTCTTTTTGATTTTTGTGATGTGCCAAGTGAATTCAGTAGTTGGTGCGATCGGAAAAGCCGCAGGACATGCTATGGGTGCTGCAACAATTGCAGTTGGTGGTGCCGCGACAGCCGCCAGCGAAAATCCAATGGTTCAAGATATCGTGCAAGATAATTTTGGAGAATTGAGATTAAAATCTGATCCCGCAGTAGTAGCTAAAGGTGTTGCGAGTAGGCTTTTGCGTGGTGATGACGAGAGCGCCAAAAATTACTTAGCCTATCAAGCAGGTGTTCCCGCATCAGAAGTGGATCAAAAAATCAATGCAGCTAAAGCAAAAATAGATGAAGCAACGACAAAACTTCGTGAGGCTACCGCGAGTGCCATGAAGGCCACGGGATGGAGTTTATTTGTTATTCTAGTTTTAGGAATGATCTCTTCAGGCGTTGGTGGATTGTTGGCTACAAAGTGTAACGAAAAATATACTTTAGATACTCATGATGATCTTAAAAAAGATTATAAGAGAACGCGTACATAGATTTAAAAACATGAACTTTAAGTTTCGATTAAAAACGATTAAACAAAGGATTATAAAATGAACCCATCAGAAATTATTTCAAATCAAAAAGGTGCCATCGGTTGGATTCTACTATGGCTGGTAGGAATTCCATTACCGATTCTATTACTATTATTTCTAATTCGTGGCGGAACCTGAGTAAAAAGGTACCGCCCACTGTACCTTTAATTATTCTAATCCTACTCCACATTCCATATCCATTTGGATAGAAGTTTGTTCGTAACTGTCCACTTGAATCATAAAATTACCCACTACGCCACGATCTCTTAGGGACATGCACTCAAAAACGTGCGGCCATTTAAACAGAGACCTCTAAAAGAATTTTTTTTGATGACCATATCCGCTGTTAGCCATAATGTTGGCTATTGAAAAGCAAAGGAGAATACTGTGAAAATTGAAAATATCCCTTTTATGACAACCGATTGGAGTAAGATTTCATCCACGGAGCACAAAGGAGAGGTGGGAAAGGCTTTTTGGAGAACTCTTGAAGTCGAAAATATTCGCGTTAGAATGGTGGAATATACGCCTGGTTACATCGCTGACCATTGGTGTTCTCGTGGTCACGTCTTACTTGTTCTAGAAGGCTCGCTTGTAACGGAATTAAAAGATGGTCGAAAATTCAATATGAGCACTGGTATGACTTACCAAGTGGCATCGAATGCAGAACCACATCGATCTTCATCTGCAGATGGAGCGAAGCTCTTTATTGTAGACTGACCAATCAATCTCCTGCTTTAAAAATTATTTTTGAAAATGGCGGGTGGGTATCATGCCGAAATAATAACAAGGATAAATATCAATTTTTGTAAAAGAAAAAGAGAACTCCGAAAATATTGGTAAACATGCAAGAGACTATCGTGAATTGAGGGGGAGGTATAAATGTTGTTTCTAATACCTGATTTATCGAATGATTTCGATGGCTGTTTCGGGAACAGCTGTTTGAACTTTGAATTCCCAATACGAGGGTAGGTTGGCAGGATTGAATCCAAAATTTCTTATGGCGGACATTGGGTGTTCTGCAGATAAAATTTCTACATAAGCCTCGTGGAATTCTTTCTTGTCTTTTTCTAATAGAAGGCTAACTTCTCCCAAAAAGACTAATCGTACAAATTCTTTGTAATCTCTAACAGTAAAGTCAAGCTGACCTTGTGATTGTCTTAATGTATTCCAAAAATCAGGATTAGATTCAAAGTTACTTTTCCAATCGGCATCATTTGGATGCTTCCTTTTTAATAAACTTCCAAATCTCGTTAAATATTTATCTGTTTCTTTAGGATGAAGCGAGTAACCAATTGATCTAACAAGTTCATCTGGATACATTACAAATGTTGATACCCATCCATTTTCGACAGCATAATCATCTTTGATTAAAAGTGTATTTTTACCATATTCTGATTCTTGTGCTATCTTATCAGTATTTTTAAACTTTATATCCACATGAAAATAAACAGATTCATCGCTTTTCAACCATCTATTGAAAGCTAAATTTGTTAACCCAATATCCAAACCAATTTCACGAAGAACTCTTGTAGACATTAAAGGCATATTCAGATCATTCGATACCTTTAAAGCTCTATTATGAAAAAAATAAAAATCCAATTTATCAAACCATTCTTGAACTTTCTTGAATTTAATATTGGACTCAGCCAAGCGTATTGAAGCTTCATATTTAGTAGTATATTCACTTAAATTTTTCATGCTTATTTTTTCTAAATTGTTTCGACCTGAATTATTTGTCAATTTGCGGACTCTAGTTTCTAAAACATTGTTATAGGATTTATCTTGCTCGCGATGTAAATTATCTCCACTAATCTCAAGAATTTTTTGATAAAGATATTCTCCAATTATCTTCGTTTGCTGTACTTCTGATAATCTTGAGAAGGCTTTGGAGTTGGAGCCTTTTTCACGTAAAAATTGATTGAATGGTACAGATTCTACAAGCATTTCTCTTGCATTACGAGTACTGCCAATTCTTGAAATCCAAAATCCATTTTGTGCAATGCTATTTAGATCGTTCAAAAAATTATTAATATTGTCAGTTTGTATTTTTTGAGGAGCAGCAGGTCTAGCTGTGGGTACTTCTGTATTTGTAAAAAGCCTGCGACAACTAAGGCCTGCTAGAGCAAAAGTGGGCTCTGTAGAAATAAGAATAAGTATGAGTATATTCATTAGGTTTTTCATATGCATATGATATAGAGCTATATACAATATATGTGCCAATTTTTGGGTACAAGATTGTA
Source organism: Bdellovibrionota bacterium (assembly GCA_040386775.1). Classification (NCBI taxonomy): domain Bacteria; kingdom Pseudomonadati; phylum Bdellovibrionota; species Bdellovibrionota bacterium. The sequence continues at coordinate 147,097 of JAZKEU010000008.1, forward strand.
TACGTTTGTTGCGAACTCTTAAAATGTATATCAAGTTATCATTTTCGATTAATTAAAAAAGCGAAGCACAAACCTTTCCATGAAACTCAGGCTTGGAAACCAATTGTCTAAAGATATCCATACTCTGTTTTAAATGAAACCATGCATGCTCTTGAACAATAATTTGCGGATTTATCCTTGGCGAATATTGAAGAGAAGTTTTTTGATAGTGCACATGAGATCTGACAAAACATTCATAGGCCTTTGCATATTCACGTCTATCGTTATATACATGACCTAACCAATGATAAGCATCTCCCAAAATTAACTCTTTTTGCTGAAGTTCAGTTTTATCTGACGAACTTTGAGTCCGAGTAATCAACTCTTCTAGATCGGCCTTACTTTTCTCTGGGCTTGAGAATCGATAAGGCGAGATTCCTGATGCCAAAATAAATTCCATTTCAGCGGGTCGATCGAGAATGAACTTGGCTAAGTATGGATTTTTATTATTGTAAGCATCTTGCACCATCTCTGTAGCGGGCAAACTTAAATCTTCCCTGACTTTTGCATACTCATTAGCATATTTTGGATCGACATCAGGCAAGGCCCAAGCATTACTATAATTACCAAGAATAAAAAACTGAGCAAACAATATGCAAAGAAATTTTATGCTTTGTCTTAAAATTTGATTATCATCGACCAACAATTTCATAAACCACCTAAAGTAGATTCAACTCTTTGGTTTGAATTTTGACTAATTAATATACACCTTGCTTAATTTTGTTAGAATAACAGCCCTTAAAATGCTTAAAAACGCTAACAAAATTAAGTTATATTTTTCTATGCTTTATCTGTACCAAAAATTGTACGACGCGAGTCAACTTTTAAACTCTTTATCGAGCATACCAGCCAAAACCAATTATAGGTCGGTGAAGAGCCACAGCATGTAATGAGTATATGTTTAAGATTTTTTTCACCACTCAAATGACTTAAAGTGTTAGATATCAATGCATGTTTTTTAGATGCAATCTCCTTTCCCTGCTTGCGCGGGACAGGTGATGCGTAAATGGATTATTAACAACAGAATGGTTAAAACCATTTAATTGGTATTTCAGGAGGAGACTATGACAAAAATATTATTGGTATTGTCATTATTCAGTATCTGTATGTCAGTATCTGCATTTGACGGGACTTCATCATCTCAAGACCAAGATGGCAAATCAGGATGTACTGAAAGTTATAATGGGAAGGTCGCTTGCGGCAAAAATGCGACAGGCTGTATTGAGTCGTATAACGGCAACGTTGCTTGCGGACGAAATGTAAATGTTTGCATTGAATCTTATAACGGCAAGGTTGCTTGTGGTGGTAATGCCAAAAGCTGCATTGAATCTTATAACGGCAACGTTGCTTGTGGTGGTAATGCCAAAAGCTGCATTGAATCTTATAACGGTAATGTTGCTTGCCCGGAGTGAGCCCCTACCGTTCTGAAGATGAGAAACTTATTTGTGATTACTTAGATTTTCCAAAAAAAACTGTTAAATTACGATCAGGAGCAAAGTTTGAAGCACGAAATTCGAAAGTATTTTTATCAATAGCCTTTAAGGGTCCGAGTGTCGAGCCTACAAAGGTTTCTGGAGCGTCTCGTTTGATAATTAGTGTAAATTGACTAACTCCACCCAAGCTCCAAGTTTTGGCCGTTGTCAGAATATAATTCAGTGAATTTCCGCCTGTAATGTCAGAACGTTGAAATTCAAGAGATTTAATATTTTTGTCAGTTTCCCATCGCAAATTTGGATTTCTATCCCAATGCGGAGCCATATTAAAAAACCAAGCGGGACTTCCGCTATCCACACCCAATACAGGCGCATAAGAGTGTTCAATTTTCACAATTCTATTGGGCGGAAATTCTTGCTCCCAATAATATGTAATTCTTGTTTTATATAGAACGTCTTCGGGATCGGTCCCATTATAATCTTCAGCCCATTTTGTTTTCTGCGCTTTCTTGAATAGTTCTTTATTTTTATCGAGCTCCCGACAATCAGCTGGCAACTTGGCTTTTTTTATCTGTTCGGTTACATCCTGTCCGTCCTTAAAGGCTTTGACTTCTTTTCGGTATTCTACTTTTTTTCCATCAACTACAACTGAGAAATCCTCAGGCGCATTCGATTTACCCCAGTAACCACAACTCATTTCTGGCATTGGAAATGCTATTAAAGCCTTTTCAGTCTTTTTTGCCTCGGCTTCACCAACTCGATTTATAAATTCATATTTTACATTCACATTCATTTTAGAAATCGTGAGTACTTCTGTTAACATCTCTATATTGCTAGATTTCTTAAATACGATCCCGCCTGCGCCTATAGCGGAATAACCATCATTTGCCATGGCAAGATCTGAAATAACGAAAATTAAAAACAGAATATATATTTTCATAATGTTCCAATAAATCTACAAATTAATGACAATTCATCAATTCTGTTAAAAAACCATGAATTAGTTTTTTGTTAATACTCAAAAGAGTCAATAGCTAAAACGCGCTGATTTTCAAAACTCTTTTGAGTTGTCGAGAATGCTTAGATGCTGGTACAATTCAATCTATGAGTTTTCAAAAATTTCGTCCGCATCCTTGGCATGGAATAGCATCTGGTAAAGAACCTCCTGTGCTAGTAACAGCCTATATAGAAATTACGCCTATCGATGGTATTAAGTACGAAATCGATAAAGATACTGGATACCTAAAAGTAGATCGACCGCAAGTGAACTCTTCATTGCCACCAGCTTTGTATGGCTTCATTCCTCAAACTTATTGCGATACTCAGGTAGGTCAAATTTCAGGAAAAAATTTAAAAGGCGACAGAGATCCTCTGGATATCTGTGTTTTTAGCGAGCGACCAATCACTCGCAGCGAAGTTTTAGTTCCCACAAGAGTCATCGGTGGACTGAGAATGGTAGATAAAGGCGAGGCTGACGATAAAATCATTGGTGTTCTAGAAAACGATCCTTACTGGAGCGGTGTAACTGACATTGGCCAACTTCCTTCTGTTCTTCTCCAAAGACTACAGCATTATTTTTTAACATATAAATTAAAACCTAATCAACAATCTGAAGTTACAATAGATGAAACATACGGATTAGATGGCGCTAAAAAAGTAATTTTAGCTGCCCTTGAAGATTATAAAAACGAATTCAATAAATAATTTTCTTAGAGTTGAAAATTGGGATGAGCTTGGAACCTATTGTCGAAAGTTGTTAGTTGGTAGATACAAGTATTTTTATCTTTAAACACGCCATCGCTCTCATGCAGGTCTCTTTGTGTGTATCCTAGAGTAATGTGAGGGTAAAAGTGATCTGGATCGAAGTCATTTAAATTTCCGCCTTTAGCAACCACTAGACTCTGGATTTCTCGTCTTATATTTAAGAGATTTTCTGAATGAACGACAATATAGAATGTTTTTAGCTCTTTATCTGCAGTTGATTTTCCTATTCCTAAACAAAGAATATCAAACTGGGAGCTTTGAATCTTCATAGATTCCGCAATTTGATTGATTTCATACATGGTGATGTTTAGAGGCTTTAATATATTCCAGTATTCAACAGGAGTAATCACGGTGATATGAGCTTCTCCTCTGTTTTTAAGAATTAAATTTTCTTTGTTCTGAAGTTCTTGCAAGAGACCCGTTGTAGGTTCAAATGGCAGATTCATCGTAAGGTAATTATCCCATTGCCCCGGGCCACTGAATTTTAAAAACTCAACGGACTCACCATTTTTGATTTTAGAATCAATGAATAGGGAATTCTCACTTGCACTTATACCAAAAGATGCAAAATAAAGTAATACAGTGATGAGTTTTAAAAATTTGTGCATAATTCCCCTTAAAGATTTGGAGCATTATTGAACTGAGTATCCCTGTCAAGAGCCCAACGGTTGGCGCTTCAAGTTATTCAAGTAAGCTCAATAAAAACACAACAAGCTGAATAACATAGATCATAATTAATAATCTCGCTCTACTTTGCAAATTCTTACTTTAAACTGCTTATACCACTTTTCTTTTCCGAGATTTTGAGCTTCACGATGCTCTATATTTTGTTTCCAATTAGTAATACTCTCAAGTGTTTCCCAGTATGAAATTGTAATTCCAAAACCATTTGAATCACGCACTGATTCCATTCCTAAGAAACCTGCCTGCATTTGCGAAAGATGAACCATTTTATCAGCCATAGATCCATAGCCATTATCACCATCTGTTCGGATAGAAGTGAATATAGCTGCATAATATGGAGGGTTGGGAGTTTTAGAAATCATGATTTAGCATAGAGGCATTATTTGAAAATGCAAAGAGTTCCATAGTTCAAATGCCCTAATTTTTTATTTTATTGAATTTGTTCAGGAAAATAGTGGCGGGGCAGGTGGGACGAGCTTAGAACTTATTGCTGGGAATCGAAGATTTAAACTTCTTTTATCCATCCAAGAACATCAGTGCCTAGCTTCAAAGCAAGCGCAATTAAAATAAGGCCAGAAAATAAAGAGACTATCCTCATTGCTTTTGGGTTGTTTAGAAAGCGACTAGCAATTGAGGCGAGGAGAGCTAGTCCAAAAAACCAAAGAGTTGAGAAGAAGGATGCTCCAGCGCCAAAATAAAATCTTTCAGTTAAACTGCCGAACTTAGATGAATACCCGCCTACTAACACAATAGCATCAAGATATACATGTGGGTTAAGCAGACTAAATCCAAGAGCGGCTAGAATTGTTTGCTTAATGGTTGTTGTCTGTTTTGAAGATTGGGAAAGCGAGATCCCATTTCTTGCTTCATTCAGCTTTAATATTCCATAGAAGAATAAAAAGCCTACACCTATAATTCCAAGCCCAATCTTTAATAGTGGAAACTGAATAAAGAACGTAGCTACTCCAAGAACTCCAATGAAAATAAGAAGCGTATCGCACAAGGAAGAAACAGAGGCGACTAGCAAATGCCTTTGTTTACGAAGGCCAGAGTTAAGTACAAAAATATTTTGAGCGCCCAAAGCCAGAATTAAACTTGCCTGTAGAAAAAAACCTTGAGCGAAAATACTTAACATTTATGACTCCAAAAGTTCGAGACCCGTATGAATTCACTTGAAAAACACTATCTAAATATTTGGAATTATTGAAGAGAAAAATGGCGATATCTCGCAAATAACGTCATCGGAGACAGATCGAAATTCTCAAGGAGAAAATGCATTACTGCTAGCAGTGAAAATGAAGCGCTTCGATATTATTAGACCTTTGCTAACATTCTACTGAATTCAAATGTTCTTCTTTTAAGAAGGAATCCAAACAATTAGCGGATAACGAAATCTCTTCATTATTGAAGGGGCTTTTTAAATAATTCTTTCATCGAAATAGCTGACATAATGAATAACTTAAGAATATTTTGTAATCAATACCTGTTAAAGACATAACACTTCCATTTTTAAACCAATTACGGATAAAATCACTTTTTTTAGGAGCTATTATGATAAAATCACTACTTGTATGTGTTGTTTTATGTGTTGGAACTTATGCCTACGCTGGTGAGAGTTTTGGACATTGCTCAGGACTTTTTAGCTCTTCCGAATCACATTTTTATTCAAATTCAAAAGTTAATTTGATCAAAACAAACAGCGGGATTGATGCGATATTTGAAGATGGCCATATTCAGACATTAGTGTATGGCGATGGCTTGGCTATTCCGTTTCAATTACCTAATGGCCGTATTGTTGTAGGAACAGGTAAAGATATTATTGTTTTTTCACCAAAAGATAATACTTTTGAAATGAACACTTGGACACAAATATACAGCGACAGAAGCGCTATTACCAATTGGAATATTTCTCCCAATGGAAAATTTGTAGTTGCTACTAATACTTACTCCGAACATTTGCAGCTAGTCTCGATTGAAATTGATAAATTCTTGTCATCTAATTACAAAGAAAAAAGACAAAGCCAAATAAACATAAATCCATTAGTTTTGAGAGATCAGGTAATTAAAGTTGTCCCACAAGACGATGGCAGTGTCGTTGTTCATACTGTATCAGGAAAGATTTCGATAGGACGCGTGGATCTATTGGCTTCAGTTACAAAAATCAAGGCTATAGATGAGATGAGAACTCAAGAGCTTCCTATTGAGGCTGTGAAAATGAATATTAGAAATGCACTTGTTGAAATTGGGTATTCTTCGCAGCAAGCCGATACGTTAACGACCGAAATGCTTAATTTTGAAAACAGAAATATTACTGCGCTTGAAATACTACAGCGTATGGCATGAGTTGCATATAAAGATGCTAATCTAAACTAGGGATCATATAATGAAATTATTAATATTCTTTATTATCATACTTTTAAATTTCAATTTGCATGCGTCTAATACATGCTCCTCGCTTTTTTCAAGAAATGAGATCGGTAAAAATGGAGAAGCTAAATTAGAAATAAGTTCTATAGGTCAAATCAGCGTAACAGACTTAAACGGGAAAGAACTACTTCTTGAAAATAAATATTTCGATGCCGAATATAGCTTTAAATTTACTCAAGAGGTAGTTGACGTTATATCAGGGCCTAAATGGTTTTTATTAATTGGAACTAAGACCCTGATATTGATTAAAAGAATTGATCAAAGAGACGATTCTCAAGAAACGAAGACCAATGGTATTCAATATCATTTTGGAAATAGCGGAGTATTTGATAACGTTATCCGTGTCGAAAAGGGCTCTAATGGTCTATTCACTGTGGTAGATCGTAAGCAAGATGGAAGCTTAGTCCATTATACTATGAAAGTAAGGGACGAAGATTTAGACCGAGACATAGTCCTTCAAAGTCATACTACTCAAATTTCTCTTTGAAAAATTGGCGGGGTGGACGGGACTCGAACCCGCGGCCTCCGCCGTGACAGGGCGGCGTTATAACCAACTTAACTACCACCCCGCAAAAGATGAAATAGTCGATCTATAATTAAATAGAAGACAAATATATAAGGCTTTTAGGTCACTTTGTTCAAGAATGTTTTGCGGTTGACGCGACGCTAACATTGCTATGAAAAGTATCAAACCATACATTTTATTGCATATTTTTATTTGTTGTCTGTATAAGTAAGCATCTCTGGGGAGGGGTTTATGAAATCATTTATTATTCTATCACTTAGCATTTTTTTAATTTTTGAAAGCGCGACGGCAGCATTGCCAATTTTTGATACAGGAATAATGGTTCCGCAGGTCTTGAGTGGAAACGCAGCCACTCCTGATTTTACCAGCAAACAATTTTATCTCGAAGATGCTCCTCAAGGAATCGGGGCGCGCTCTGCTTGGTCACTCGCAGGCGGTACCGGAGAAAATGTAAAAATCATTGATATTGAAATTGGTTACGAACAAAAGCACGAAGATCTCGCTGCATTTTTCTTTAGTCCGAGCAATTTTCCCTCGATTGACCTGAATCATGGCTCGGCAGTGTTAGGTGTCTTGGCTGGCCAACCCAATTCAATGGGAATAATAGGCATTGCTCATGCGGCCGAAATGGGATTCATCGGATTCAAAGAAGGCGCGCAAGACGATGTTGATCAACCCTACATTGATGGGATCAATGAAGCGATTAAAGCAGCAATATCCAAACTGGAAGCTGGAGATGTATTGGTCATCGAGCAACACATGGTGGGACCTGACAGCCGAAAATATACGGCAGTGGAATATTGGGAACCGATTTTTAATGAACTCAAAAAAGCCACGGATGCAGGAATTCATTGCGTGGAGGCTGCTGGCAATGGCGGTTCTAACTTTGACTCTCCCGTTTATGGTGGAGCCTTTGATTTAAAGCTTCGTGATTCAGGTTGCATCATGGTGGGCGCAGGTAGCGCTCAGAGTAAAGAAAGACTTGGATTCTCGAATTACGGTTCAAGAGTAGATGCCTTTGGATTTGGTGAAATGGTAACTACGATTGGCTACGGGGATTTATTCAATGACGGAAGTCCTCGTGCTTATACTCAGAGATTCAATGGCACTTCTAGCGCTACTCCGATTGTGGCCGGAGCGGTGGCTGTGGTGAGTTCTATTGCGGAAGCTCAAGGCGTGGTTATAACACCTACAAAAATGCGTGAAGCTTTGCGTGCAACAGGCACTTCGCAGGGACCGATGACAAAGGAAAAACGCATTGGTAATTTACCGAATGTCTCTGCGATGCTCGAGTATTTAAACTTAAAGTGATTCAAACATAATTTGAGCAGCTAATTTCGAAGTCTTATTATCCTGATCAAGAGGTGGTGAGACTTCGTAAATACCTAGAAGCTTTACATCCAGTCTTTCACGTAAAACTTTGAAAACTGTAAAGAAATTTTCTGGATCAAAACCAGTCGCAAAACTCTGACTGCATCCCGGCGCATAGGCATTTGAAAACCCATCAATATCGACACTCAAGTAACAAGCTCTTTTCTTGAGCAAGAACGGCTCCAGGAATTCTAGGATTTTTATATGTGCAGAAACTCCAGAATATAGAATTTCATCGTAAGAAAGAATATGAGCGTCTTTGGATTGTGCCCATTCAAGATGATATCTGCTGTTGCAATGAGATTGGATACCGATCTCTAGAAAATCAAATTCCACTTCAAGCTCAGATCGGTATTTCGATAGCAATCTATAGAAAGGTGTTCCGCTAGTGATATTATCTTTGTGTGGTCTGACATCCAAGTGAGCATCAAAGTTTATAATCAAAGGCTTTTGCTCTTTGTCTGATTTTTTTTGGAACACTTCCAAAAATGCTGCGCCATCAGGATATCCGTAATCATGACCGCCACCCAAAGTGATCACTCGGGTTTGCTTTAAAAGATCTTCAAGGGCACTTTGCGCTTTCTCGTGACGGTCTTCCAGTGTTCCTTCAATTTTTAAATCTCCAAGATCATAGATCTTTGAGTCTATGTTTTTCAAAAGGTGGGGAGTCATCTTGTAGAAATTTTCTCGGATGATCTTAGGAGCGTCTTTTGCTCCAGGTCTGCCCTTGTTATTTAGAATGCCTTCGTCGTCAGGGTATCCCAAGATGACAACAGAATCTTTAAGATCTGTGACTTCAGTAAGACTTCTCGCAAAATCTCCGAGTCTTAAATCTTGAGGATTGTCTCTTGTAAAAAATGTTTTGTTGGGAACGAAGTTTTTGAACATATATTATTCCAACATCTTATTTAGATTTTTAAGATTTACCATAAGTCTTTTCTGAAGATCAGGACCTACAGTTTTGAATATTTTCAGGTTCTTTGCAACTTCTGCAAGTAATCTTCTTCCATTTTCCGCATCATCCAAGTGGATGATCTCAGGAGCAGGACCTTTTACGCCTTGGTTATGATAATTCTTAAGAGGAACGGCGAGTCCCATTGTTTTGTAACCAAATTGCGATAGAGCAGTGGCTTCGCAAGATCCACCGTCCATAATTCTCTTTTGGAATTTGAACTTTTGATCTTTGGCTTTTAGGGCTTGCGCTTGCTTTTGGATAAAGAGTGAGAAGTTAGAATCAAACAGCGTTGAGGCATCACCCAATCGAATTACGGGGCCTTCACCTAAAAGTGCTCCTGGCAAAGTTCTTGAAGCTTCAAGGGACACGACCATTGTGTTCATGGGAATCACTTTGGATTTGATCATATGAAGACATCCTACAAATCCCACCTCTTCAGCTCTGGTGAAAACTGCAATGGCGGGGACTTTTAATTTCTTAACGTCAATTAAAGCTCCAATGGCCATCACACAACCGGCAAGATCATCGGCGCATTTGGTATGGACATACCCATTGCGGTATTTAAAACCTTCAAAGTTAAAGGCTCCAAAATAATTTTTTGTTTTGACGGCTTTTTCGTTTAATTCTTTTGTCGTTTCAATTTCGAAAGGAATACCTTCTCGGTGATTTCCTTTAAGATCGAAATTTCTGATTGTGCCTTTATAAAACTTCTCTGAGGTCACGTCAGAGAAAATTCTTACCAGTTTTCCTTCCATTTGGTGGAAAGGGGCTCCGCCATACCAAGTGGCTTTATATTTATAGGCAGATATTTTTTCATGGATGATAAAGCCTGGATGATCTGTGTGTGCAAAAAATGCAACATGGTCCTTGGACTTTAATTTTTGTGCACTTGAAACGCCGGCGATGATTTGGCCTACGGAATCTTCGAAGTAGGGAATTTTGTTTTCTTCTAAAATGGATTTGATTTCAGCGAGCACAAAAGACTCTCTAAATGGAGCAGTTGGTTGGTTAAATAATCTCTCAGTCAGGGTTTGCGTATTCATAAAAATTCCTATACTTTATGTCCATGGCTCACGTTCAGCATTCTAGCGTAATACCGGTTTCAAAAAACGATCTTTTTGATTTTCTATCAGACTATCGCAAACGTCCACGCATTATGCCACCTGACATAAGTTTAGAGCTAACTTCTGTGCCTGGCGAGCTAAAAACTGGTGTGATCTATAACTTTAAGATCACAAGGTATGGTATGAGCTATGCTTTCGCGGTAAATATTGAAAACTGCATTAAAGGCAGCACGATTGTTGAAAAATCCCAAACAAGTTTTTTTGATGAATGGACAAATACCATTCTTTTTGAGGAGCATGGGGAGAAGGCTACGCTCTTAACCAGTATTATGGAGTATAAGCTTCCTTACGGCGTTCTAGGAACCCTTGCGGATGACTTATTTGTTAAGGGTGACCTCTTGAGAATCTTGACTTACAGCCACAATAAGATCAAAAGTTTCTTTGACTGATTTTTCATCTCACTTTTTTTCAAAAGTCTTTTTGAAATCCCTTCCAATTTAAAGTCTCGAATTGTCTAACCACCAAGACAAAGACATACTTTTCGAATCTAGGGGGGAATCATGTTCAAATATCTAATTCTTTCCGTTCTACTTGCTTACTCTCAGTATTCAAATGCATTAATAGCTAATGATATCAGATCGGGTCTTGAGGCAGCGAGAACCTTTCACGAGTATATAGAAGAAACTGTAGAGCCTGGAATTGTTAAAACTTTAAAAAAATATAAAGAAAATCCTCTAGAATTTTGTGAGTCTCTTTCGCATATGTCAGATAATGAATTGATTTATCTCAATGATGTAATCGATGGAATAAGATCTGAAGTTCCGTGTGCAGTACCTGTAAGCCAAAGAATTAGTGATTTTTATGAGAATTATAGAAATGGATCTATATACCGTATCAAAATTAATTCATTAATTAAATTATTACCTCTTGCTAAAATGGAATCAGCTAAAATTATTTTAGACAAAGCCTACTCTCTGCCTGCTGAAAAACAACTGCCAGCCAAAGTTATCAATCTTACTTTCGATGATGGACCTCATGAGAGCAATACGGAAAGAGTATTAAAGATCTTAGAGGATTATAATATTAAGGCGAATTTTTTCGTGGTGGGTAGAAACGTCAAAAAATATCCAACGCTGGTCGAAAAAACTGCTTCCCTTGGACATGCTATTGGCGGTCACTCAATGACTCATGCAAGTTTGGATAAATTGAGTTTTGATTCTGCTAAAAAAGAAATTGATCAAACATTTGATATAGTAAAAAGCATATTGAGTGGAGTAGATCCATTCTTTAGATTTCCCTATGGTGCGAGAACAAAAGCTCTTAGAGCTTATTTAAGCGAAAATAATATTTCTGATTTTTTCTGGAATGTAGACACTCTGGATTGGAAATACAAAGATCCAGATGTTTTATTAAAATACGCTCTTGAACAAACAACAAAGACGGGCAGAGGGATTGTTTTATTCCATGATGTGCAGCCACAGACATCGGCGATTTTACCGGAGTATCTGAATACTCTCGCAAATTCAGGTTACAGCACCGTGGTTTACGAACCTCAGTAAGAGAGCAAAAAAAAGCCTGGTTTTCTGTTTTATTTAAACAAGAAACCAGGCTTTTAAACCACCATTCAGAAGTACCTACGGGCTACTTGTGAAACTTACTTTTATAAGTCTACGCATGAGAAGAATTCCAGTCAAAGAAGCTTTCTAAATTTTAAAGAACTAGACCAGCTCTTTTTTTAATCACATTTTTTGAATTGCCCACTCAATAAGCTCTTGAGAAAAGTCCGGCAAAGTTTCATCGTTTCTTAGATTCAATAGATCTTGTTTCAATTCTTTTAAGTCGTAATGAACGCTGATGAGGATTGCGTTTCTTTTGTGTGCCCAGGGTTTTGCGCGGTTCATGGGCGTGTTATTAAAAAAAGTTTTTATGCTTTGAGTATCTAAACAGAGGATGCTTTTAATTTCAGCAATCAGTTCATTGCGGTTTTTAATAGGGTCTAGGTCGTTAGAGACCTTAAGAGTTTCTTTATATATCTTCTGATTCCACGGACAAACTGTTTGGCAAAGATCGCAACCATAATACCAACCTTCAAATTTATCCCGGAGTTCGAGGGGTGGGGTCTTTTTAGATTCTATGGTCCAGTAAGAAATGCATTTGTTGGAATCCAAAACTCTCGGCTCAACCAAAGCGTTGGTAGGGCAAATATCAATGCACCTTGTGCAAGTCCCACAACGATCGGGGTGAACATCAAGTTTTGCTTTAACTTCCAAGGTTGAGTAAATCTCTCCGATAAAGAAAAACGATCCTTTCTTCTCGTTGATCAAACACGTGTTCTTTCCTACCCAACCTAGGCCTGCGCGATATGCAAGGTCTCTTTCGAGCACGGGCTTAGAATCGGTGAAGGCTACGAACTCATGTTCTGGATATTTTACTTTAAGTATTTTACATAAATCATCGAGTTCTTTTTGAAACCAAACATGATAATCTTCTTGTTTCGCATAAGAAGCGACTTTCAAATGTTTTAATGGAAACGCTTCATCTTGCTTTGAATAATACTCTTTTCCAAAAACGAAAGAGGTCTGAGCCTTTTTGAGTAATAGTTGAGGTGTTTCTTTAATTTCTATATGCCGTTTTAAATAATCCATATCCGCATGGTAGTTTTGCTCTACCCAAGATTTGTAGAAGGCCATACTCATAGGCTTTTCGAGCGTGGTCCAGCCGTAGTGATCAAAACCATTTTCTTCGAATGTTTGCTTTAAGCTGGAGACGTTATGAGAATTACTCATTTATTTTTTGAAGAATATTTTTATATACATCTTCGGCAATTTTCAATGCTTTAGAAACTTCTTCACCAGTTAAGTTTTGCTCTACAAGTTGTGGGTATCGGAATTTAGCCGCATACTGAGTTAAAAAATGTGCGCCATCTAGCAAGTTTTTTAAACTATCATCATGAACATTAATATCTCTAGTTAATTCATTAATATCATGAGTTTTTTTAATTTTTTTTCTTAAAAAAACCAGATATGCTTTAATTGATTTCTCAGCTACTTGCTGACTTAAAAACAATACGATATTTGCGTGCTCAATTCCCAAAGAAGAAAGAACTTTTGCTGTGTTTAATTCTGTTCTGGCTATTTTTAACCATTCCTGGACCATCTTAGACATTAAGCTCAATTCCTTCTTGTACGCATTCGTAAGGAATTGCTCCAAATTCAGTTTTCCATTCATCAAATTCTTTTTGAGTATAAATTAAAAAATCAATACTTGCAGGGACATCAAATGTTGATAAATGTAAGTTACCAATGAGTTCAGATCTTCTGCCTGTGACTTCGTCTACTATAATAAGAATGTCATAATCGCTATGATCACTGTGATCCCCGCGAGCTCTAGATCCGAATAAGTAAATCTTAGAAGGAGCCAACTGCTTCTTTATGATTTGAACTATTTGATTGAGAATTAGATCTTCGTTTTGCACAAAAATATTTTTAACGTATTCTCAACTCAAAAACAACTTAAACTGTTTACAAATTATATTAATGATATCAAGATATTATCCATGAGCAACTTTGATCTCACAAGATTTTCTGGGCATCCACAATATCCAAAGGTTTTAGAGGTTTGTAACCTTTTGAAAAAGAATGGATACACGGCATGGCTTGCAGGTGGTTGCGTAAGGGATTATCTGTTGGGAATCCCGGCTAAGGACTTTGATGTCGCAACTGATGCTAAACCTCGGGATGTTCAAAGAATATTTCCAGGATCTCTAGATATCGGTGAGCAATTTGGCATCATAATGGTTCCACTCAAAGATGCCAACAACTCCAACTTCCAAATCGAAATTGCAACCTTCCGAAGTGACGGTGAGTACAAGGACGGAAGACGTCCTGAGGAAGTCAACTTCACAACTCCAGAAGAAGATGCTTTGAGGCGCGACTTCACAGTAAATGCCATGTTTTACGATCCCTTAGAAAATAAACTTTATGACTTCGTTGAAGGCCAAAATGATTTAAAACTCAAAATCCTAAAAGCTGTCGGCGATCCCATGAAGCGCTTTGAAGAAGACAAATTGAGAATGCTCCGTGCGATCAGGTTCTCGGCGCAACTGGACTTTGAAATCGAAGAACAAACTTTTAAGGCCATTCAAAAGAAGCGAAAAGAAATCACGGTCGTTTCGAAAGAAAGGATTCATCAAGAGGTCACCAAAATGATGAATTCCAAAGCCCTTATTAGGGGTTTAAAATATTTCAAAGAAAGTCACTTGAACGAAGTGCTATTCGATAGTTTTAAGCATTTTAAAGATTTAGATCTAAGATTTGAGAAATCAGTTCAGCTATTAAAGAACCACAAAGAGCTAGATGAAATTACAAAGTGGAGTTTGTTTTTTCATCCTTATTTTGAGAACACCTTTAATTCTTTGTCTGCCATTGAGGTATTCTTGAAAGACTACAAATTCTCGGGGAAGTTCGTAGATTCTATAATGTATAACTTTGACCGCCTCAAATGGATGGAGACCTTCTCTAGCTATAGAAATGGTGAAGTATTAGAGTTTATTTTTTCTAAAGATGGAAGGCAGTTCTTGAGCTACTACGCCGAACTCCCGCATTCTCCTCAGGAATTCCAGAGTCTCGATCGTATTATAAAACTTAAAAACCAATATAAAGAATTACCAGAACCGCTTTTAAATGGAAATGATCTAATGGATCTCGGTTTGAAACAGGGACCTCAATTCAAAAAGATTTTAAAGTCTGTGTACTACCATCAGCTCGAAAATAAAATTACAGACAAGGAGAAGCTCATCGTCTGGACCAAAGCACAGAGTTTCTAGATCTTTGTTTTAGGGACTAAAGTATTTCTCTCTACTCGACGAGACATAAGTATCCAATTAATAAGTCCAGTTAGTAGCGGACTTATCCATAGAAAAGCCCTCGAAGATGAGGGTTTTATTTTTTCCGGCCTGTAGCCCCAATTCCTTCGTCATTGGTAACCATTTCACTCTCATTTTCAAAGCTTTAGGTCATTAATAGTGAGTTTCTGTTTATCTTTTTTACGCATTTATTCTTTAGACATTTTAACTCAATTTAAGTCGAGAATTCTGGACTAGGCTGGACTTAACATGGATCAAAGTTTGCTCGACAAGACTATATATCGGGGGATTTATGTCTAATAGACTCTACCTTAATCTAAGCTTACTAATACTGATCGCACTTTGTACAGCGAGATGTTCCGACGTTAATTTAAGTAAAATAGCGCCTTCAACGTCCAACGCAGTTTCCAAGGGATCGTTTTGTACCTACAATCCGGAAGAGAAATTGGCCTACACAAACTATTTATTCATTATCGATTATTCCGGAAGTAATGGTCAGACGGACAGTAAAAAAACAAGAGTAAAAAAAGCTCTAGCATTCTATGAAGAAAAGAAGGCAATGCCTTATGTTCGTTGGGGATCAATTGGGTTCGATGATGATCCAAAAGCCATGATCTATGAAACAAATAATCAAGAACCAATATTTACGAATGATCCAACAATCATTAATCCTGGCATAGAAAGAATGAAAAAAGAAAGTCACAGTGGCTCGACTAACTATTCAGACACTATAGATATGGCGACGGAAGCCATAGCTCTGGATATGGCGCAAAATAAACGTGACGATAATTATATTGTATTTTTTCTGACAGATGGAGAGCCAAATAGAGGTGATACTTCAACAGCAGGCCTTGTTCGTAGAGTGCAAAATCTGGTTGGCCTTAAGGCTGGCAAAGTATTTTTTAGCTCGGCCTATTATGGTGGACAAGGTGATCCAAACAAATTGAGAGCTATGGCTGAGGCTGGTAATGGTAAGTTTTTAGAATTTAACAACACGGATACCTTAAATTTTGATGAATTGACTCCACCTGGACCTCAGAAGGAAGCATGGATATTAAAAAATGATGCCTTCTTTGTTTATAATTTAAACTCGGCAATCTGTGAAAGAGCGGGATACAAATATGCAGCAGATTCAGATGCCGATGGCGTATGCGATCTTGACGAGGTTTTCTACGGTCTTGATCCAGTGAGAAGATCTACTCCGCAAAAGAATGCCGAAGGTGTACTTGTTAACAAAGGATATTCTGACTACTTTATCTTGGCAGAAATCCAAGGGAAAACTATTCTTCCAAACTGTAACGACCCCAAACTGTTAGAAGATCTTGATAACGATCTTCTTAATGAGTGTGAGGAAAATATTGTCGCAAACCAAACTCCAATCGGAACAGAGTACAAGGATATCGTTTGGAAGCATGGAAATCCAAAAGATCCAGACACAGACAATGACGGGATCATTGATGGTCTAGATGCTGTAGTCTTCAGAAAACATTTTGGATGGGCTTTGGACAATAGAGTCGACAAAGACTGGGATAACGAAGGAACTTCTGCCTTCAGACAAGTGCAACAGCACCGTAATCCGCTGGAGCCCGATGCAAATTCAAAGGGTTACGATGTCAATATCGCACCAATTGGAATCGATAATGGCAGATCGTGCTTTACGTACCAACAGTCATCGTTACCACTTTACGACGTGTTGGATGTGAAAGATGCTGATGTTCATCCTAAAGCGCGACGCAAATCGAACCAAAATACGGTTATGGTTTATTTTATGCAAACCAAGTTCAAAGATCCAAATGGCAAAGGCATGTACATGCATAGCTTTCAAAATCTTTACGTAGACAAAACTTACAATGGAGCCGTGGGCACTGCCGCAGGACTCCAAGTGAAAGATTCTGTTTTTAGTCTCTATGAAATTTATAAAAAAATAGATGAATAAATTTTTATTCATGAAGTAATTAAAAAAATCAATCGGACTAGATTTAGTTCGATTGATTTTTTTCTATTTAGTTTTTTAGAATTTTCCGATATCATTATTGTATGAGTAGAAAGGCAACCTCAAAAATTTATACATTGTTTGTGATCGTAGTAGGATTTTTGATTCTAGCTATTTACTTCACTCAGATCAGTCCAGCTCGTGCGCAGGCTCGTCTTGACCTTGATGATATCGATGTCAAAGGGGAGCTGATCAACGATGACCGCTTAGTGATCTTATCCCGCGAAAAGAACGAGCTTCAGAACTACGTAAAATTCAGAACCAACTTCAGATCCGAAGTGGCTGAAGAGCTTCCCCAGCCAGCTCCTGGCGTGAAATACTAATAATCATTACCATAGCTGTCACCAGGACTCGAATGAGTGGTGCTACCACCGTAGTCTACGTCGCGGTTGTAGTCATTGCCATGATTTGTGGATATGCCGTTAATCAAAATCAAAGCAGGGAATATTGAATCATTTTGTCTAGGATTAAGTTGTCCATATGTAATGTAATATGGTATTTCTCCATCATATAAGAATTGTTTAGGAATAACTTTTCTCGAAGACCCTGTAGTTTCAATGCCTTGAAAAATAATTTTATCACTGAAGTAATCATAGACCAAAATATAGTTTAAAGGTCTTTTTTGTTCATTCAGATTAAATGCTATTTTAAATTGCGCAAGTCCCTTTTCCGGATTTATTTGCTCTAAAAGTAAAAAAGGATGTTTCGGATTTCTTCTGCCTTTCCATTCTAAAATAGTTACTGTTTCTTCGTTGAATTTAATTTCATTATTTTTCTCTGCTTGGTCTTTGCTAATTAAAGAAATAATGTCTAATTGGGTTTTTAGATTTAATTTTTCTAAGGCCATCGCTTCATCTTTAGAGGCGATTTTATGTCTTTGTTTTTTATATTCATCTTTATACTGTCTGCGTAATTGTCTTAAGACATCGAGATTCATTGTTTGTTCCGCAATCTCTTCTAATTTCGATTTTCTTCCAGTGAGACGATATATTGGAGAAAAAAGAGATCTTTCAGCTTTTTTTAAGTTACCGAGCGCAATTCTTACATTGGGTTGTTCTAAATTACCATGCACTTCCAAATTATTATTCTTAATCGCCCTTTCAAGCTTTTCAATTTTCCATGTCAAAATATCGATTTTCTTTGTTAGATCTAACAACACATCTCTACTGACCAG
Source organism: Bdellovibrionota bacterium (assembly GCA_040386775.1). NCBI lineage: Bacteria > Pseudomonadati > Bdellovibrionota > Bdellovibrionota bacterium. The sequence continues at coordinate 165,391 of JAZKEU010000008.1, forward strand.
AGTATTTTTTGAACTGAATAAACTTTCACAAGAATTTTTAGCTAAAACATAATTAGAGAAGGTAAAACTCATACTTAAAAATACTAGTAGAATTATTTTCATAAAAGACTCCAAAGCTTAAATTTTCTCAGTTAGTTGAACTACAGTGAATTATCACTTCGTAGTATAAATTATTTTTTTAATTTGGGTTAGTTCTTCGTTATTAGGCTCTCTGTTCATTAAAGCAATAAAGCTGTCTGTTGCTTTTTCGAAAGCGAGGTCTTCTGTGACTTTTAAATCTTGCTCAGTTATATTTTGTTTTTGTATATAATCTAATGCGCCATTATAAGTATAGATTAAAGACATTCCTAAAAAAGCTCCTGCGTACAATCTGCGCATTGAAGCATAAAATTCTTTATATGATTGTAACTCATAGTGCTTCTGAATCTCTAATTTATTGGCATCGATTCCTGACCAGATTATTTTTTGTAATAGTTCTTCAGACAATTGTTTGTCTCTAAATCTAGGCAACATCCATGGTAACTGGTACCAATTAAAAAATTGAGAATTAAGTAGTTTCCTAATAGCTAATTTTGTCTGTATCCACAAATTAACTTTAAAGTTTTTAGAATTTTCTTTTAAAAATCCCTCTAGACCTTTTTGCATTAATTGCTGTTGAACTTGAAATCGTATTGATTCTTTTTTACGCTCATCTTTGCTCTTGAAAAAATACCTATCAATTAAGTCTCTATTTCCTGATAATAAAATTATTATTTCATTTGAAACATTGTAGAGCTCTCTTTGAGAGCTCACTCCTTCGGTTTGAACTCTTTCCAAAATTCTCTTGATTTGTTTTTGTTTTCTCTTTTTGAGGCTTAAAATTTTACTTTCAATAGTAGCTTCTGCTATATAATTATTATTTGAATTATTTACTTCTTCTAACTTTATCAGCAAATTAATTTGAAATAAGCTAGCGCAGATATTGCTCGCACTAGCTACATTTGAAATAAATAAAACAAAAATAATTATTAATTTTTTCAAAAAAAATATCCTATTTTAATTTAGAATTTATTATTTCTTGAATCAAAAGTCTTTTAGCATAGTTATTGGATTTTTCTTCTAAGATGTATGATCTTAGAGCCAAGCGCTGTTCTTTATTGCTAGCATCTATTTCGGCTAAGAATTCAGAGGTATCAGTTTCATATAAGAGTTTACTAAGACCTCCCGCAAAAGTAATTATAGCGCCAGCAGCAGCTCCATACATTCCTAATATAATTCCTTTTAAACCCTCTCCTTTTTTCGTAAAGTGAGGCAAATTGGGCAATATAATTACGCTACCGGCAATTATTATAATCCCACCAACTATCATTTTATTATTATAACGTGGAAAAATTTGATATTTACCACGCAAGAAATCATTTAAAAGCTTCTCTCTTTCCAAAAGAATATCAGACTCAGCTTCTAATTTCTCTATTTCACCTCTTAAGACTGAAGCCGGCATGCTCAGATAATATTCTTTTAAGGTGCTGCTTATTTGTTCTTGCGCCTTCAAGCTAAGAGAGCTTAACGTCAATGCAATTGTAATAAAAATTCGTAAAACTTTTTTCATAAACTATCCTTTTAAATAATTAGAGTTCTTTTCACCGAAGGACAATATTTGCAATTTATATGCCTTCACTAACTGCAATACTCATGCGTTTAAGTGTCACTAGTGTGTCAATAGCATAAATTTTAGTGCCCTTTAAGAGCCCAAATTCTTGCAACACTTTTACAACATTATTTGTCATTATCTTCATAATATTTGGATTATTAGCTTTCCTAAGAGGATTTCTATATAATCAAATCATGAATAGATGGTTAATTGCTTTAGTTATGATTCTCGTTTTCTTTGTGTCTTACTCTCGAGCAGATGTTGAGGTAAGATATAATATCACTGACCAGAAGGTTGTGAAGTAGCGGCATCCGTCACTGCGAAATTTACACCTGTCCATCCCTCAGAAATCAAAGTATTCATCACGCGCTTGATATAAATCACTGGGGTGTTCGTATCCGCTTGTACATTCACTTGTCCTTTGAAAGGTTGACCGGGATTTACGGTTTCAGCCATGATTCGCATTTGTTGAAGTTTGCTTTTCAGTCTTGGGAGATTTGCATCTTTTTCTTCTAGATATACCGGGTTTTCACCCAATTTTTCAGCTTCCAATGTGATCGTGTTGCCCACAATAGAAATGAGAGGAGCGTTCTCGATAGGGCGAGCGTGATTGGCCTGAGGAAGTTTAATATCTTTTGAAATAAAAAAGATCTCTCCAGTAGAAGAGAAATTCATAATCAAAAATACTACCAGGATCGAGAACATATCGATCATCGCAGTTAAATTCAATGAATCATTGAAAGTGCTCTTATGACTCATATGCCTTTTGTGTCTTAGGAAGTGAAGATCATATTGGGGATGGATATGATATCCAGGAGGACTGATAACTCTTGAGTGATGACCTTTTAAATATTTCATTGGGTATTGATCCCTACGTCAGGATATCCTGCGCCCACCAAAGCATCGAAGACCTGAATTAGTTTTTTGTAGAGAACTTGATTGTCGGTGTTTACGATAACGTCTTTTTTTTCTGGGTATCTTTTTTTCCAGTCTGTTAAAACTCTTTGCATTTTATCCAGATCTACATCGGGGCCGAGATTTGCGATTTTGTAATTTTTCTCTCTTAAACTGCGTGCACCAATAGAAACACTTTCGGCCATTTCCATTCTATCTTTTAAGACAGTAACCGTGAGAGTTTCTTTTTTCTTGTTTGGATTTTCCGCTGAAGCGGCGTTATCAGAGCTTGTGACATTGTCTACGTTTGTAGAGAGCGCTTCGATTTGATTCCATACCGCTGTCATAATCAAAAAACAGATCAGTACCGAGAATAAATCGATAAATGGAACTAAATTAAGATCGTCTTGACCACCACCAGCACCCACGTCGTAACCCCTTACTTAATTTTGTCTCTGTTTGAAAGAATAAAGTTCAATGTAGCCACGGACGCTTCGTGGATATCATCCACGATTGAAATTGCCCAAGAGTTGAACCATCCGTAGATTCCGAGTAGAGGAACGGCAAATACTAGTCCAAAACCTGTACAGTTCATGGACATAGAAATTTTTGCGGCAAGAATCGCAGCTTTTTCTGCAGGAGCAGCGTTGGCCACACCGGCGAAGGCACCGATCATACCAATGATCGTTCCAAGAAGACCTGCAAGAGTTGCAAGGTTTGCAATTGTAGAAAGAAGCGAAATTCTTTTTTCAATTTTTGGAATTTCTCTAAGCGCTACAGCATCCATCGCAGTTTGAACTTGTTCATCGCCCTTTCCATTTTTTACGGCAACTAATCCGGCGTTGATGATGTTTGTCAGAGGACTTTTTACCTGCGAGCAAACCGAAATGGCTTTATCAATTTGTCCTTGAAGAATATATGAATTTACCGTGCTGAGAACTTCGTCTTTATCAATACGACCGGCAGCTTTGAGAGCCGCAAATCTTTCAATAAAAATCCAAACTCCCATCCCACCAATAATGAGAATAAGGTTCATCGTCATACCACCGGCTTTATACTGCTGAATAAGAGTTTGTAACATTTGTTATCCCCACTGAATGGTAGTAGCGGTTACGGATTACCACTAAATACCTTGTTTACTTAAGATTATTTTAAGAGTGTAGAGGAGATAGGTCAGGTGCAAAAATCCAAACTAGACCAAAGGCTATTAAGAAAAAATGACTCTTAAAGTTACTTCACCGCAACGACAGAGAGCCATTGACTTGGGCGTCCCCAAGTCGAATCTTCAACCTCTTTCACTGCCAGCGCCGGCATATGAATATGAAAAGGTACCCCTTAGTTTTTCGCACTGTCATTACGTCAATATCCAAAAAGTGCCCTGCACCTTTATGTGTCGCAATTGCGTTATTTAAAAATTTTTCAGAAATTTATTGACGAGTTTCTTGGTTGATTAGGAGGCTTGAGTTGAATTTACTTTTTCTTTCCTTTGGTTTTTATGATTTTATTCAATCGTTACAATCTAAGACAGATAAGAAAGCGTAAATCCATTTTATCAATTACGCTTTCGCTTTTCAAAATCGCTAAAAATTGAATTCTTAAAACATATGATATGTTCTTCTTCATTCAAAGGAGAAACGCATGAACTTTAGAAACTTATCAGATGCCGATCTAGAAATATCACTTAAACAATCTGTCGCTGATGAAACTCATCATAAAATTATTGTTCTTCATAAATTAGCAGAATTAGAAAGAAGAAGGCTTTATTCTAAGGATCACCCTTCATTGTTTGAATATTGCGTGAGAGTTCTAAAGTATTCTGCTTCTAGTGCTCAAAGAAGAATCGATACCATGAGAGCCCTGAAACTGATCCCAGAGATAGAACAAAAGATCATCTCAGGAGAATTAAACTTAACTTCCATATCTCAAGCACAAAGCTTTTTTAGAAATGAAGCAAAATCCGGGAAGAGCTATAACTTAGTAGAAAAGAAAGAGGTTTTAGAAAAACTAGAGAATAAATCCACAAGAGAATGTATAAAAGAACTCATCACAATTTCTCCTCAAAGTGTGCCTCAAGAAAGAAGAAGAGAATTAACCATTGATAAGACCGAACTTAAGGTGGTTCTAAATAAAGATCTCATCTCAAAGCTAGATAAGATTAAAGCTCTCATGTCCCACAAGAATCCAAATATGACAGATCAAGAATTGATAGAAGCAATGGCAGAGATCGTCATTAAAAAGATTGATCCCATAGAAAAAATAAAAAGAATAGAGATGAGAAAAACCAAAATCGAATCACTACCGGTGCCGGTATTAAAAAAGACAACTGCACAAAAAGCAACACATCAACAAAGTAAAAATATTCTTGAGACCAAGCCCGCAGGGTCGAGACTGGATGCCTCGAGTCTCAAGAATCGACAACCAAGGAAGGGCGTCAGTCCAAGATACATCCTCTCCGCGATAAAGCAAGCCGTCTACAAGAGAGACAAAGGCCAGTGCACTCACAAGAACTGCAACTCAAACAAGTTTCTCGAATACGACCACATCATACCACTAGCAATGGGAGGGGAGACCGCAATTCAAAATCTCAGGCTACTTTGCAGAACGCACAACCAAAGAGCTGCCATCGAAAAGTTTGGATTCCAAAAGATGCAGCAATATTTTAAAAGCAAAACTTGAATGAATTAAAGTCTCTGGATTTTTCCTGAGCAATACATAATTTCATTCTCAGCGAGGTTAAATTTTTTCTTATACATAAATCTATTTATTTTTAAATTTATTTCTAGAGAATCTTCTTCCTTAGATTGTTGGTCGAAATTAATGATATTTTGGGCAATCCAGGTAGTATTATTTTTTAATAAATTTTGAGCGGGGCCAGTGTTTCTTGTAATTTCACTTTGGCCATACATACATAATTTTAAAGTGTACTGAGCCTGCACTTCTGATTCAGGACATTCCGCTGGTGCGTCAGAGTCCAATTGCAAATAGACATTGATGTCTCCGCATATCGGAAGTCCTCCGCTACCATTTCCCTCATTCCCGGATAAAGCGAAGCATGAAAAAAGCAATGTTGTCGCGAAAACTAAGAATTTTAAATTCATGTATCCTCTTTTTATTTTTTCGTAAGATCTGTCAAAGGAAATAAAGCGACACTTAATTGATAAACTTCATCTCCATCTTTTATCGTGTCAAATTGTTCGTGAAATTGTTTTCTAAATCTAGAAATCAGTTTTTTCATTTTATTGATATCTTTAGTTTTAATTGCCAGGGTAAGTCCAGAATTATCTCTTTCTTCGAGCTTAATATTTTTTATAGAAGATACCGATTTTTCTAAAAATTGAATTTGATTTCTTTTTCTGGCCTCAGAAGTTCTTTCGTCATTCACATGAGTAGTAAATTTATTTGAAAGGTCTTCCCACTTGTTTTTACTTATCTTTAATAAATTTACACGCTGCAATCTCTCAATAGCAGATTGAACCTCCATAAGAGGTATGGATAATCTTTTGGAAATCCATTTTGCGGAAGGTACAAAATTCTTTGTCCTCATCAGATTCAATATTGCATAATGATACCAGTCTTGAATGAGATTGAACCGATCCTCACTTATTTGATCATAAGATTTATGATTTACTGAAAGTCCAGATTTTTCTCTAATTAGATCTAACTGATGATCTCCTATATCTTGTAAAGACAAATCTAGTTTTAATCCTGTTTTCTCAATAAGATTAAGGGTAACTGACTTTTTACCATTCAATACAAGAGATAAAATTGCAGGGGATACATCCAATTGGCGAGCAAAAGCTCTCAAGGAATAATTAGCATTCTTCTTTGTTCTGAGATGAAACTCTTCGCGAAGATATCTTCTGTATACTTTTCCTACGCATTGCTTTTCCATAGAATACTTTTATACACATTAATCTTTAATTATGCCCAGTTTAAGTAAACAAAGTGTTTACATTTGTAAACATTGAAAATTTTTATAATTTTCGGCTAGTATTTATACACCTGAAAAAAATTCTCGTTTATCTTTATAAACACTTAATTTCTTTAAAGATAGTGGTTTATTCCTGCGTAGTTTAAATTGCCGTCAACAGCAATTAAAGGAGAAGTTTTATGAAAGCATTGGTTTTATCATTTATGGTTTTAGTAACAACCTTTCAAGCATGGGCGGGCAGAGAAGGCGGCAGTCTTTCTGATTATGAAAGAAGCGTTGAAATAATCAGAGATCTCTATACAAATCATCAAGTGAGGTTTTTAAATTATGAAATAACAAGTCATAGATACATTTTTAGTCAGGAATCTGAAATCGCCTACTTGAACCTTCTAACAAAGTCACTAGAACTTAGAGCCGATCAAAATAAATGGACCTGCTCAGAATTGCTAAAAGCTATAAAGGACGTAGATTCATTAATAAAATTAGGCGCAATTACAATAGAACCTAACTACGCTGGCAATTATGAATTTGCTATAATTTATTTAAAAAATGAGTGCCCTCAGTAGATACAAAATTAAAGCTTAGCTCGCTTTAGAGGAAACTGCTGCCACGGCGCTGGGAATTTCGAAAATGAAGCGCGTTTCATTTTCTGTGGCGCTTTCTGCCCAAATTGATCCTTTGTGATGTTCTATAATTTCTTTGCAAATTGGAAGACCGAGTCCTGTTCCTCCGGAACCATTTTGAGTTCTACTGCTCTGAGCAAACTTATCGAAGATCAATTGAAGTTCTTCAGCAGGTATTCCTACACCTTTATTTGAAATAGAGCATCTGACTTTTTCATGTAAGAGTTCTACTTTGATTTGTATAGCTGTATTTTTTGTAGAAAATTTTATTGCGTTTGAAAGTAGATTGCGTATTACTTGCATGAGTCGGTCGGAATCAAAAATTGCAAATGCTGATTCTTCAGAAATTTCGATTCGCAATCCTTTTTCACTGGCAAAAGCACTCATCTCTGAACTCACGATTCGAGCCATATTCAGAAGATCGCCCTCTGAGTACGAGTAAGTCATCTTTCCTGACTCCATCTTTGCGAGATCAAGGAGATCATTGAGTAGCGACATCAATCTCGAACCACTATCATAAATTTCATCAAAATAACTTTTCAGTTTTTCTTTAGAGCTTTGTTCAATCTTTTGCTGTCCAAAGCGTGCAAAACTCAAAATGCCATGCATCGGAGTTCTAAGCTCGTGAGACATGTTGGCTAGAAACTCCGACTTGGCTCGATTTGCTCTTTCTGCAATTTCTCTTTCGGCCTTTAATTTATCGATATTTTTTATTTCATTGAGAGCGTTTTGGAGTACTGAGCTTTGTCTTTCCAATTCTAAGGTTCGTGCTTTTACTTTATTTTCTAAATTTTCGTTCAATTCTTCCAATTGTGAAGTTGTTTTTTGTAAGCGAAGAAATATTGATGAAAGAGCAAACACTAAGAATGCACAAATAAAAATGAGTGCTGCACGATAGTATGATGCAATTTTTTCTTCATGAGAGAACCATTTTAAATATTTACTTTCTAAGCCATGAATTGCTTTTTTAACACGGTCTGAAAGAATTTCGACTTCAAGCGTCTGACGAGCTCTTGCCTGATTTGTAACAGTATCAGTATGAAAAATAAAATTTTTAATGATTTCTACATTTGCTTTACTCAAAGAAGATGTTTTTCGTAGATCGTCGAGATGAAATTGAATTTCTTTAACAAGTTCATCTCTTGGGTTTAAACTATATCGATAGGTCTCATTGAGCAAAATTTCTATTTTTGCTCTCAAGCCAGAAGGCTTTACTTGTTTTGCGAGAACGGGTAGGTACCTAATCGAACTTTTCAATACCGAATTTCTAGATTTGAATTGCTCGATATTTAAAGCTTTGAGTTGGATTGCCTCACAATAAGTGTTAATAGATTCTAATAACTCAAGACTCTCATATGTCCTTTGCAGTCCTTCACAAATATGCTTTGATCGATTGATATTTTTCACCACTGAATCGTAATTTTCTAAAACAAAAGTTCTAAGGCGCAAGATATCTTCATTCAATTTGTGATCAATATTTTTCAATTCACTTAAAGTAGAAAGAGTATTGTGTCGGCTTTCTAAGCTTTCTTCTTTTGATTTATTTGTAGTAAACACCATCACAGCAAGTGTTATAAGTATAACAATTAAATACAAATTACTTTTACTTGCTATTTTCGCCACTGCGGGCTCCTTGAGAAGTACTCTCGTTGATGGTATCAGGAGCTTTTCCTGTTAGTGATTTAAGAAAAGCGACAATTGCATCCGTATCTTCTTTACTCAGCGATCGGCCCAACTGAAAGCGTGCCATTTTTTTCACAGCTTCCTCAAGTGTCTTTACTGCGCCATCATGGAAATAAGGTGCCGTCAGCTCTACATTTCGAAGGCTTGGAACTCGAAAGGTGTGTTTGTCCATCTCATTTTTAGTAATATTGTAGCGACCTAAGTCAGAAGGATAAGACCCACCACGTTCTTTAAAGTAATCACCGGCAATGCCCATAGTTTGAAACATATTGCCTCCAATATTTTGCCCTTGATGGCAAGCAACGCATCCATAGGAACTAAATTTTTTGTAACCAGAAATTTGGAGTTCAGTAAGTGCCGCAGTATCACCTTTTAGATATTTATCGAATGGTGCATCTAATGTGATCAGAGTTTTTTCAAATTCAACAATCGAATCTACAATATTTTTTTGATTGATTCCATCGCTATAAACTTTTGAAAATAACTGTTCAAGCTTGCTGTCCTTATTTAGCTTTCCAACGATCTCAGGCCAATTGGATCCCATCTCTTTTGGATTATGGATAGGGCTTTCTGCCTGTTCGGATAAGGTCTCAGCTCGACCATCCCAAAATTGTCGGAAGTTCAATGCACTATTAAAAACAGTAGGAGTATTTGCATCACCAATTGATCCGTCAATTCCAATAGCAAATTGTCGATTATCTGCTCCGCCATGCATGAGATTGTGGCAAGAAGCACAAGAAACCGTATTATTTTTTGATAACCTCTGATCGTTAAAAAGAAGACGTCCTATTTCAATTTTTGTAGGATTGTATTTTTTTGGAGCCCGAAGAGGACCAAAAATACCGCTCATCTCAATTTCTTCTTCATCTATTTTTTCTGATAAATCAACATTAGAAGGTGAGCGAGCTGTTGTCTTGAATTTTGTAATGCCAAATTGAGTTATAACCACTATTGCAACAAGCATCAGAGTAAGGAAGAGTTTTTTTGTGAATGACATACTCAACCAATTTAGTTTCATCTATCTAGATCGGCTAAAGAATATTAGAACTTGAGTTAAAGACTGTGCTTAAAGTATCAAAATCCCTAGAGTCTTCCAAATGGAAATCCAATATTTGGAATTGTGTTTTGACCGTTCGTAGCCACTGGGAACTTCATGTCTTTAAAGATCGCAGTGACACATTTATTCAAGTTGTCGCCACTAGAAATATCTGATTTCTTAACCTTTGCCCACTGAACAGCACCTTTGGCCGAAATTTCCCATTCATATTCTACGCGACCTGCAAGTCCCGGAGTATCGATCAAAGATCTTTCATAACACTGTTGAATCTGAGTCATGTAGCGCTTCACAACGTCCATCACTTGCGATCTTGATAATCCATCCTCTTTTCCAAGACGAACCAAAGAAGGAGCACCAACAACAGTTCCGGCAACAGCTCTAGATCCAGCGGTTCCTTTTATCCCTTGAACACCGTATCCAGTTCCTGTTCCGTAACCTAAACCTTTTGTTTTAACAGAGGCTAATCCTCCTGCTGCTAATTTTCCAGACTTAGTTTTGAGTGTACCAATGACACCACCAGTGTTGAGGGCAGTTTGGCCCCCAGCATTTTTGTTGATGTTGATTGCAACTGGGACATCAGACGGCGGAGTGTTGGATGAAACGGCACTGAGTGCAGCAAGAGCTCCAACAGCTTGGATGTTTTTTACAACTGGTTTTTCTGCAACCTTCATGGGTTTTTCAACTTCTACTGGGTATTTGTTTACCTTCATGAGAAGTTTAGACTTCTGAAGTCTTACAACCTTTTTAGGCTTCGGTTGTTTTTCTACAATTTTCTTTTCTGGTTTTGGCTCTGGTTTTTTCTGAGCCACTTTTTCTTTTGGTGGTTCAGGTTTTTTCTCTTCTGGTGGTGGAGGAGGCGGTTTTTGCTCTATGATAAGCCTCGCAACACGTTCTTGCATAATTTTTTGCGGAGATTCAGGTTCTTTTGTCTTTGTTAAAAAAATAACTGCGAGAATAAACATCTCAATTGCAGCGATCACCATTCCTGGAGTTTTCATTTCCTCGTCTTTGATGAGACGCATTTGATTTGAAAGCTGCCTAGGAGCTGGAGCGTATCTTAAGTGAATAGATACATCGGGAGTTAGTTTTACAGAAACAAGTTCTGCTGGACCTAGCTTTAAAGTATAGTAATTCTTCTTTCGGGTAACAGTGGGACTGAATGCAGACTCCTCAAAAGAGTAAGACTTTGATTCATTTTCGCTGACATAACTTTCTAAGGCAAATTGCAAATTCTGCGGAATAAATACTTGGGTATTCATTCCGTCAAACTTTGCAAGATTTAGATTTTTATTCAAGACGGGGATATCTACAGTTGCAGAGGATCCTGGCCCAATAATTACATCATCGCCAGCGTAGAATTGATGGAGATCATAAATTTGATCTTTCCACGTCACATAACTTTCCAAAACTCGTTGCTGAGGTCGCAATTGCGCGGCTTGATGATGATAAGTCAATTTCTTTGGCGACTCTACTTTAGGGCGAGCACTGAAAGAAACATTCTTGGCAACGGCAGATTTTTCTTTTTTCTTTTTCGGTTTTACTTGGGAAACTGACGGTTCCTGCTCTTTGTATTTAAGATCTATCAGAGATTTATCTAAAGGTTTATGTTCACCATTGAAGTGAACCATCTGAGGAATAACGTCTTGAGCTTTTTTTGGAGTCGGACTGAAAGGAATGCGAGCTTTTTCTTTAACTTCAGATTTTTCTTGATTGCCAAGTTTTTTTCCAAATTCTGCTTCCATATCTCTTTGATGAGTTTTTGCAGCGTCAACCACTGGACAAGCAGCAGCTTTTGGTGGAGTTGGTCTTTTGTTCAGAAGTTCTCTCACTGGAGTTTTTTCATCTTCAGGATCATAAGCTTCAACCACAGTCGGTTGATCTTCGAGAGGTCTTTCAAGTTGTAATTGAATTAAAATTTCTCCAATTTCGACTTGTGAAGAATTTAAGATGATCGCTTGCTTAACTCTCTTTCCTTCAAAGAAAATTCCATTGGAACTGTCCAAGTCAGAAACTTCGATGACACCATCATCTGTAACGCTGATTGAGCAGTGTTGACGAGACAAGAAATCAAAATTCTGTAGTGGAATATCACACTTCGAGCTACGACCTAAAGTGATCGGGCATTCATTGAATACATGCTCAAAAACTATTTCCCCTTTGTGAGAAATAGAGACTACTAAAGGATTGGGTAAACTTTTACGATTGTTCATCACTTAAATTATCGGAGGAAGTGTAAGGTTATTAAAGCCTTACACTTCGAACAAATGGATGAACTGGACTGGACGGTGATCCTGATCTCTTTGCTTTTTCGATGGCACTACCGACTTTGGATTTGAAATCAAATTCTTTGTAGAGAGCGGCGATACCCCAAGCCGCTGTTGGCTGACCTGGACTGAGTTTCTGAGCTTTCTTGAAAGCATCAAAAGCCAACTCCAGATTATTCATAAACATATAGTTTGTGCCCTTAAGAGCCTGAGCGGGTGCAAAAGTCGGCTGAATTTCCAAGATCCGATCACAGATCAACACCGACATAGAATAATCTCTTCCTTCCGCATAAGTTTGCGCAAGTTTTAAGAGGATATCTGGGTTTCTAGATTCATCATAAAGTTTTTTACGAATTTGGAATGTTTGCGGTGGAGTGCTATCAGCCGCAGAGACTAGCAATTGAGTTTCTGATTCTTCGTCCACCATGATCTGTCCGCCGGATTGACAACCTTTTACAAAATTTGTGAAAACATCAAACTTTTCAGCAGTCTTCACGCATTCACTAAAGAACTTGTTTGCGTTTGCTTCGTAAGTTTTGGCTTGTCCTGCAATGGCTGCCTTATACTGGTTCACTTGATCTGGAGTAAGTCCTGGAGGCATCGGAGCTCTTTTAATAAAGTCCGCAAACTCTTTATTCACTTGTCCTAAACCATAAAGGGCGGCGATGGACCATCTTCCGTTTCCACTCGTGATCACTTGATTCAATTGATTTGTAAGTGTTGTGAGGATCTTTGTTTTAGCTTGAACAGCTTGAGCTTCTTTTCCAGATTCCAATTGAATTTCTTTATACTGCTTCATCGCTTCCATAGAAAGAAGGTAAAGCGCATGAGCTCTCCAAGTTTTCTCTTCGAAAGAACCACCTTTGTTCGCGGCTGTTTGTCTTAAGAAATTTTGAGCAGTTCCAATGTTATTCAATCTGTAAGCTGCAATACCCATATAGTAAGACCCCTGCATGCCTCCCACAGATTTTGCCGAGCCAATCAACTTTGACCATTGGTTGGCACTGAAGTCTGATCTTGCCACCGCAGTACGATCGCCAAGCTCCAAATAATCTTTTCTCGCTTGTTCAAAGTCGCCCATAGTTTCTCTCATCTGAGCTGCATTTTGAAGAAGCTTTCTACTTTCAGGATCTTTTGGATATTTGTTCGAGTAAATTTCAAAGTATTTTGCCGCTCTTCTAAAATCAGCCGTAAGTAGCGAGAGTTTACCCATTTCCATGGTCACTTCTTTTGCATATTTTGAGTTACCATGTTTGATCAATAATTCTTCACCAGGAATGTATGCCCCAGGATCTTTTTTAGATTTTAAAGAGTTAAAAGCTTCAAATAAAGCTCTATCTCCAAGATTCGTGCCTTTGTACTTTTCTGCGAATTTTAAAAGTTCTTTTGAATAATTGTCAGAAGAAAAATCAGCAATCGAAGTCTGGATATTTTTGTATTCCGACTGGTTCATAATATCTGAAACCATTTTCTTGAGAGATCCCGACAAAGCTTTGATTCCAATGATTTTTTTACCAGCAACCGTCAAACCTTTATAATCTTCTCTTTGGTTGTAAGCATCTAAGATCAGATCCACAGAAGTGGCTGCGTCTTTTCCATTTGGAAATTTAGTGATGTATTGGAACAATACTCTTTCCGATCCTTTAAAATCACGCTCATCATAGTAAGACCTACCAGCATTAAATATAATCGAAGGAACAGCACCTTCTGTTGGATAAGACTTTACATAGTAGAGTCCCACATCTCGGATGCCATTTCTGGCTTGTGCTAATTGAGTTCTGTTCAGGGCTTCTGGATTTTTAAGAGCTGCCGTATATGATTCGATACTTGAATCCAAATACGATTTTCTTTTTATTGGAACTTTAATTTCTTTGGCTAACTTCTCGTACTCTTTACCGGCGTTCACGAATTCTTTTAAGTTAAAATAACTTTCTGCCAAGTTTAGGCGAATGGCATTAGAATATTTTTCTCCATTCTTGTTTCCATTCCCAAAAGCCCACAGGTAAGCTTTGTAAGCCGAGATCGCAAGTCTATAGTCTGAAGGACTGCGCGTGGATCTTGCACGCACTTGAGCTCTAGTCGCCGCATCTCTGGCGTAGATTTCAAAGTTCTTATCGTGCTGGAATTTCATTTTTGGAGCCACATCTGGAGAATAACGAACCTGGTTGATCGTATCAGCTACGATTTCCGTGTAACCATAAACCGGCCAATCTTTTAATGAGTTCTTCATGGCTTCGTAGAGTCTTTCCACAGCTTCAATTCTTAATTCTACGTTCTTGGTCATCTTTAAGAGTTCAAAGTAGATTTTTGTCGTTTGAATGTATCTTTGCTTAACGCCTAGACGTCTCCCTAAGCGAGCCAATGCTCTTTGATATGAGATTTTATTATTCGAAAGTCCTTTAAAGTACTCCACAGGCTCCACTCTGTTTTTGCCCATTTTCTTAAGGACTACCGGTGGAATTTCGCTATATGGCCAAGCCATAGCAACCAGAGCATCACGCTTAACATCTGTTTTTCTGTAAATTTCTGGAAGTTTAGATGTATCGATCTTTGCATCGGTAGTTAGGATTTGTTCAAACGAAAGAAGCGAATCTAGGAATTTCCCTTGGTTGATGTAAATCCATCCCAATTTATATCTTGCAAGAGGAACAAAAGGATTGTCTCTTAAATTGATAACCCGTTTAAAATAACCAATGGCACTCTCTAATTCTTTTTTCTCTTCAAAAAAGAAATTACCGATAATGATCAAACTCTCCGCATAAAAAGGGCTTTGCGGGTACTGTGAAATCAATTTTTGATAAGTTAAGATCATCTCTTCGAATTGCCCCATCTCGCGATGTTCATGGGCCATAAAGAATAAAGCCTTATCCCTGTCTCTAAAATTTGGAAATTTTTCGATTAGTTTTTGGTATGTCTCGATAGCAAAAAGCTTAGGACGTTTTTCATTTGCAAAATCCATTTCATCCAGCGGAGTCTTTTTATTCTTCATGACTTTAATGCTGTACATGTAACGAGATTTATCTACGAATAATTCAGCAAGAACCAAATAGAGATCTGGAAGGAAATTGGCATCTCTAATGGTTTTAATTCTATCTTGAGTAGTTTTAATCGAAAGCTCAATCTTTTTAAGATCAGATTCAAGCTCCGCTAAACTTTTTTGCTTCATCAACTGGGCATTAGAAGTTAGAGAAAAAAGTACCAAGAGGGCAGTAAGTATGATTTTTTTGATCATTTGGTGGATCATTTGAATTCCTCCCCAAACTGCTTGATGATTCCCTCATCTCCAGATGATGATGGCATTGATTGATCACACTGACTGCGAATAAGAACTTGGTAATCGTCTAGTTCATCAATCCAATATTCATCTTCCACGGGCCAGTAAACCTTGTCGAATTTAACGTAAGAAATTTTTTCTGACTGATAATTTCTTTCTTCACCTTTACGGACAATTCTTAGTGCATCTAGTTTTGCTGTGTAATCCAAAAACTTGACTTGTTCTTCAGAATCTAGAATTTCTTCTGAAACCAATGGATAGACTTGGTCCATAAAAAGATAAAGTCTTTTTTGAATTTCTTGATCTTTATTTTTGTAATTGTTTTCGATCTCTTTAAAGTATTTATAATCTTTGAGATCCATTTCTTTAACGATCTCTAATTCATCCCTCAATTGATTGATGAAGTTTGCTTGTTCTTGCATTCTCATGCTCGACATCGCAAGTTGAGATGTAACAACGTTCTTCTTAAGATCTTGGCGCTTTTTAATGTCTTTGATCGCCTTGCCAAATACGGTGTAATATTCTTTTGCCACTGAGCTTACTTTTTCGAAGTAACAAAGCTGCTTATAAATGATCATCTCTAGAACATAGCGTTCAGGAGATACAGAAACCATATAGACAGGAGCTTTTAAACCTTGAAGAATGCCGAGACTTTCAGAATAATTTTTCAAATAATAATTGGACCAAGCTCTCTCAAGAAGTATTCTTCCTTTTTCACGCTGCGGAAAATCTTTGAGTTCTTTGTACATATTTGCAGCTTTAGTAAAATCTTTTCTTTCAAAACTGATTCTCGCAATTTGCAGATTGGCTCTTTTCTTGAGTTTAGCAGCAAGATTTGGATTCTGAGAAATTCGAGAAAGTCTTGCTTCCGCTTCGTCCAATTTATTCTGGGTGATTTCATTTAAAGCTTTCAAGTACTGAGTTTTTTGTGACCAGTAAGATTGGCTTTTGACTTGAGCCGCCTCAATCTTTGACCAGTCTTTAAAACCGTTGATCAAATCACTCATAGAAACATAGTAGCTGACAAAACTTTGGATATCCGGATGAAGGGTGCCAAACTCATTGCTGTTCAAAAAGTCATCGACCATATCGACTGGATCGAGATAGGATTCTTGATCAATCAAGGCCAATTCGTAGAGAGCTTTAGACGCAAGTTCTGATGAAATTCTTTTTAGAGCAACTTCCTTTAAAACCATAGTTGCAGCATAGTAAAGCTTCATGTGGCGAAGGGCGATACCGACGGCGAGCAGTCCTTCGATACCATCGTCAGAATCCACTCCATAATCTTCCTGAAGTTCCAAGCCATCTTCGATAAGTTTGATATAACTTTCATCTCCCAAGCGTTCTTCTACAATTTTCCAATATTCCGGATCAATGGGCTCATACTTGTATGGCTTTTCCATTTTATCCTGAAAAGGAACTGCCGTCGTAGATTTACCAGACGGAATATTTTGCGCCGTCAGCTTCAATGATCCCACTGTTAAACCAACAAGGATAATCAAAGAAATGGCTACAGTATATTTACTACTTAGCAAATTCTTTTTCAAAATCATCTTCTTCGCCTTGTGTTTTCTCTTTCGAGTCAAATTGATAAGTGTAAGCTGCGCCTATGAATAAGAAAGGTTCCACTCCCGTGCTTAAGAACGGAAGGTTTTCTCTAATATCAATTTTGATGGATTCCTTGTCGTTTAAGAAAAATCTAAGAATTGCTCCACCATTCACGAGAGGTTTTACGCCATCGTTCTTGAATGAACCTACTCCCGGTCCTGCGACAAAGGTGATATCTCCCCAAATTACAGATTTATTAAAGAGTAAGTTCTTATTGTAGATTGGCGTATAAACTATATTTGTCGTAATGTACCACTCAGGAAAATCTGGAATTTGTCCTGGATCTGCCGCGAATTCTTCGGTCAATTGTTTTTTTAAATCTGTATCAATGCTCATAACCCAATTGGCGTTGATCACTTCCCAGCCGGTAAAATCAGAAAAATATTTCGTGTAGGAAGCTCCGAGGACAACACCTTTGGTAAAAGAATCCATCGGCATATAACCTAAATGTGCCGAATATTGGCCACCCAATTTGTATTTGCGATTTTGAACTGCGTAGGTTTTTGGAACTGCAAAAATATCTTCCTCTGCTTCAGCAGCGATAACTTCTGAAGGTAAGAATGAAGAGACAAAAAGAGTTAAGAATATAAATAAGTAAACACTAAGAAAGCCTAGCCACTTCATTATGCGATCCTTCCTTGAATCAATAATATTGGTCGGTGCATATGCACCTCTATTTAAGTCTGAAAGCTAAGCTTCTTTAAGTCAAAGACAAAGACACTATAAAATTTGACATTACAAAATTACGCCCAGCTTCTAGAGAATTAATCGCTTTAATTCTTGCTGAGAATAAACGTAGTCCGCATAGATCATCGTATTCATGACATTTCGATGACCTAATGCTACCTGCACAAGTCGAATGTCTCTTGTTTTTTTATATATTTGAATAGCAAAAGTATGTCGCAAACAATGAAATTTCTTAGGAACAGGACGATAGAATTCCCAAATTTGCCTTAAGCGAGAATAACTGATTGGAAAAAGAAGTTGCGTGTCTTGTTGGTCAGAATATTTTTTAAGGAGGCGAAATACGTCATTTTTAAGTGGAATCTCTCGATCATTGCTTCCTTTGATTCCGCGGATGAGAATGGATTCTTCATAGGTATTTATATCTACTTTTTTAAGATTTAAAAGCTCTTGAGCTCGCGCGCCAGTTTTCAAGGCGAGTCTTAGAAGCAGGCAATTTCTCGTGTCCGTGTCCATGTAAGAGTCGAGAAGAGAATTGAGTTTTTCTAACTCAGGTTCCAGAAGATATTTATTCTTATTGAGAGAGTAACGGGTAGACGTTGCCATAGTGTGTGCCTCAAAATTATGCTTTCAATTTGCCTCGCGAGTCCGAATTTCCCTTTTTCGAAAAACAACCTTTTTGAGGTCATTTCTAATCATCATACCTATTTAAATAGTAATTACAAGTACTTAATACTATAACTTATAACTATAATATGTAGTTTAAATTGAAAAACAGCATACTTGGCTATGGTTTTGCCATAAATACGAGTAAAAACATATAGTTATATATATTTTGAATTAAAAATTGTGAAACACAATATTAAAATGCGTAAATCACAATATCAATTGCTTATTTCACAACATTAAAATATGCTTTTTCTCGTGAATGAGATTTTTTAATCTCTAGAAAGGCGGCCCTCAGATGGAACAATTAGAATCTATTCGGTTGAAACTTGGTTTATCTAGACGACAAATTTGTAAACTTTTAAAAGTAGATCCTTCGGCGTGGACCCGTTGGATGAAAACTCCTCAAGGAGCACCCGCACACATCCATCAATCACTTGAATGGTATATGAAATTAGTAGAACAAAATCCTGAACAGAATGCGCCTCAGCTTCTCGCACAGAAGTTCGAATCTTCAAATAAAGAATCAGAAATCCAGCTTTCTCGCATAAAAAGAGAAGTCGAAACCCTACGTCGTGATAATTTAGAAAAAAGGGAAGTGTTCGAGCAGCTGGGTGGGAAGATTCAGAACTCTTTTGAAAATATTCTTTTGAAATTCAGAGACCAGATGATTCCATTAAAAATGATGGAAGTGGACTCACTTAAATATGAAAATAAGAAGCTCCAAAGCACGATTCAAGATTTAGAGAAAAAAATGGATCAACTTTTTACTAAACTTTCAACAGAATCAAAAACAGTCTCTTTGAAAATAAAACCTAAAAAGAAGAAAACATTTAAGAAAAAAAAGAAGTCTCTCAAAAAATCTTTCAAAAAAACCAAGTCCATTAAGAAAGCCAAATCAAAGATTAAGACTTCTAAGAAGGCTAAAAGAAAACTCAAAAAAACTAGATGATATACTTCTAGTTACATGGAACAGATTCTTTTACGACAGATCCTGAATATCCTGCGGCTCCAGAAGAACCACCGCTCGAAGAGATGCCTCCGCTACCACCATTCAACTGAAGATTGAGCAGGGCAGAGGTCACAGGTATTGTCGATGTATTGCAACCGATGATATGGACTCTGCCTCCGCCGCCACCGCCGCCGCCAGATCCATTTGTCGCAGCACCAGACACAAGACCACCATTTCCACCGTAAGCTTGAATATCCATTTGTGCTGTTCCGGGAGCAGTAAAGTTTTGGAACCCGAGAAGAGTTGATCCTCCAGCACCACCACCACCAGATCCATAATTTGCGTAGGAGGAGTTGGACTGTCCGTCATCACCATTGTTACTAATAATTACGTTAGCATTTGTATCTACATTCAAGTTTTTTGCCATAATATAAATTATACCGCCACCAGATCCGCCAGTACTTGCTAAGCTATTGATGCTACTTCCACCAGCACCACCCATAAATATTTTGTGTGTTAAAAATCCAAAGCAAGATCCATCACCGCAATCATCACCAACACCTTGGCCACCAATTTGCGCTCCACCTCCGCCTGTGCCACCACTTCCAGAGTAAGGCGAAGCTGTGCCGATAGGATTTCCATGTCCGCCACCACCGGCGCCTCTAGCATCAGGAGAACAGCTTCCTCCAGATCCTGTATCCGTTGGACTTGCTACACAAGTTAGAGAAGAGGCTCCTCTTGTACCGCTACCGTGACGAGTCGAATTTCCCATATAGCCTGTACCATTTCCATCAATGATAGCGCCATCTAACATAGTTAAATTGTTTGCAACACGGATTGGTAAAATACCAGAATTTCCCATATTGAGTTCAAACATATCTGGAGCAATGCTCACTCCATTATTTATAGTCAGATTATAAAAGTGAAGTACTTTTGAAACTCTCATTTTACAAAAATCATTAGCGGGATCAGGTGTTGCCCCAATGTGAGCTACGATTGCAGATTTTAGAGTTGGATCAAAAGCACTGATTGCAGGATTCCAATCCAACTTATCAAAGAATGTTCCTTTGGAAATATAAATCCCATAGTTGGGAGTCGAAGTGACTGCCACCACTCGACCAAATTGATAACGCCCATCCCAGGCACGATATCCACAAGGACCGATGGTAGGAACACCATTAAGCACAGTCCATGCACCAGATTGACCTTGAATCGTTAACATCACTTCATCGTCAACCGCAATGCCCGAAGGAAAAGCGGAAGTTTGGATAAACGTATAAGCTTCGTTGGGATTTGCAGGTTGAGTATTAAAATTTGTAACCTGAAATGAAGCACCACCTAGGCCTGAGTAAGTTGTGCTTGTACTGATTGTATCTGTACCATCTGCAATAGTTTTATCTCCGAAATAAAGCGGAGCATGTTCAAAGTTAAAATCGGGCCCAGAGCAATCATCAATTTTTAATGTTGTAGCATTCACTGTGACAGGAACCGTAACAGCTACGCTTCCAGGAGAAAGATCTTTAATTATTTTTCCCAAAATATGTGGTTCTGAGAGCGACAATCCACTGACATCAGTAGTTTTAAAATTTGTGCAAGCTCCGGCGGTGGCTTTGAATCCAACTATCGTGATTTCCCTTTGAGATCCAGAAGGAACTTCAAGGGAGAGGGTAGCGCCTGCGGCGATACCGCCGACAAAACGACCCACTTTTAAATTTTGTCCAGTGGTTGTAACACAGGTATTTCTGCTCATATCAGATTCTGGGCCTGAAACAGCGATCATATAACAATTCACATCAGCAATGGTTTCGGGATTGAGAGATGAGTTCCACTCCGCACCGTTATCTTCACTTTGCACAGAAACGCTCTGCATGCTCATAGGTTCTGAGTATTTAAATTCTGTTATTTTAGAACTCATTCCAGCGGGCAATGAAATCTGAAGGATAGAGCTATCCTGAACTTTTCTGCTACAGCTTGTATTGAATAGAATTACAAACGCAGAAATTACGAATAAAAATAAAACCTTATTTTTAGATAAGTTCATTATAAAACCCCAATGACGTTCCATTATGCTGTTAATACTACTTATCGGAAGTTTTGAAGGTTGAACTTTAAGAACTCTTAATATCGTTTTGATACGTATTTTTATGGAACTTGAGTGCTTTTTAAGCATTTTTTAAGCTCTGCATCTACTCGTAATGTAACGTTTGAATTTCATGAATTTAAGTGATTACATGACTCCTCAAACTGTTCTTTAAGTGTGGCCGAATACTAGCCACCATATGTTTTACAGAAATGTTTATGGAGTACCTAAAATATGAAGCTTTTTGATCTTATCGAGAAACAAGGTGAACACGAAGAAATCGTTATCTGTCATAACAAAGATGCAGGTCTTAAAGCCATCATCGCAATCCATAACACAGCTTTGGGTCCAGCCCTCGGCGGAACAAGAATGTGGAATTACGCATCGGATGAAGAAGCGTTAGTGGATGTGCTTAGACTTTCAAAAGGTATGACTTACAAGGCAGCTGCTAGCGGATTGAACCTTGGAGGCGGTAAAGCAGTTATCATTGGCGATCCAAAAACACAAAAAAACGAAGCACTATTTAGAGCTTTCGGACAGTACGTGCAGTCTTTAAACGGTCGATACATTACGGCAGAAGATGTGGGTACGAGCGAAAAAGATATGGAATGGATTTACGCAGAAACTCGTTGGGTCACTGGAATTTCAAAAGCGTTAGGCGGATCAGGCGATCCATCACCATTCACTGCACACGGTGTTTTGATGGGGATTAAAGCTTCTGTAAAAGAACAGCTAAAAACAGATTCACTCAAAGGTGTTCGTATAGCGGTTCAAGGTTTAGGAAACGTGGGTTACCACTTGGTTCAGTATCTAATTAAAGAAGGTGCGCAAGTTACAGTTGCAGATATCGACACTGACAAATGTAAAAAAGTAGAAAAAGAATTTAACGTTAAAGTAGTGGATAAGGATCAAATTCTCTTCACAGAGTGTGATGTTCTAGCTCCTTGTGCATTGGGTGCAATCTTTAACGATCAAACAATACCTAAAGTAAAAGCAAAAATCATCGCGGGTGGGGCAAACAACCAATTGGCAGAACAACGACATGGACAAGCACTTAAAGAAGTCGGAATTCTATATGCTCCAGACTATGTGATCAATGCTGGTGGTTTAATGAACGTATTCGTAGAATTAGAAAATTACTCTCCAGAAAGAGCGTTTGCTAAGACTCAAACTATTTACGATAACACTCTCGCTATTTTTGATATCGCGAAAAAAGAAAACATCCCTACTAATCTTGCAGCGGATAAACTTGCAGAAAGACGTATCGCTCAAATCGGGAAGTTAAAACAAAAGCATAGCGGATATTCTCCAAGAACATACGGTACGCTTAAAGTTGAAGACAGATAGAATCGGGTATTTAATGGTGGGATACGTCCTGGGGCTAACGCGTGCTTTTGTGTTTAGTATTTGAAGAGGGGCTTGAGGGCACTTGTTAACAGCTGAAAAAGTATTTTCAGCTGTCTTTCTTTTGGTTTTCTTATTTTCTTTAAGCTTGAAGTCTCATAGATCTCAACCAGGCATTAAAAGAATTTAAGTAAGAAAGCCTTTCTTGATATCCTTTTCTAGATTCTAAGCGATTAGCTTCAAAATAACCTTTTAATTGAAATAACTCATAACTCGATTGAATCACTCTAGTGAATGCTAAACCATCCCAGAACTTTCCAAACTTAAACCCCTTCCTAGCTCCCGTTACTTTTCTTGCAATCATGGCCGTGGTTGATTTTAGAAACTTCTGAAATCCTATTCTTGAATGTGGTTTTACCTTTAAATGAAGATGATTTCCCATGTTTACGTAATCAGTAATCTCTACGCCATGCTTTGAGGCTTGTTTTCTTAGGATGTATTTCACTTGTGTCATATTTTTAGGATGAGAGAGGCTTAAGGGACCTTTGGCTTTCTTAGATTTCAAAACCAAATGAGACCACTTTTTGGTGGAAATAGGACGAGCGGTTTTTCTTTTACCTTCGGTAAGGCCTCCGTGAGATTTTTTATTAGAAACATTAAGATTTTTAAGAAAATTTGTTTGTGTTGATTTCATATGGGGCAATATAATAAATTTGACAAAAAATTTCAAGGATCATTATAAAAAAATGCAATGAGTTATTGAGTTTCTGGCTACGATGGCTAGCAGATAGAGGGTTCACAATATTATTTGTGGATCTTATTTGCGTCCAAGGTCTGCTACAAAAAGATTTTGCATATATTGATTGTAAACTTGATTTGGTGATAAATATCCGTCAGTAAAATCATAAAATTTAAAATATTTTTTTAGGTCATATTTTTTATTAGTTGATACTCCCCAAATAGCCGCAGTCTGGAATCTTTCTGCTTTAGTCCAATTTTTTCGAATGATTTCGAATTGCTCTTTAGCGCAGGCAGTATCCTCACAGATTTCATATAATTTTTGATTATAAGATGTCATTTTATAAACATCATACAAATCAATTTCTCTTTGCTCTAATAACGAGATTACATACTCTCTTAAGGGTTTACGCATTTTTATTGGACCGACATAAAGCATGTATAAAGCTCTAGTTGAGAGTTTGGGAAAAATAGAAATATCCTCTTTTGTCCACTTTTCTGATTTTTTGCCTAAAAACCAACTTCCATTCTTTTTCATTTCATCGAAGAATACATCGGCAGCAGGTATATAAGCCCCGGGAATAGTCGTCGCATAGAGAATATCATACAAAGAATTTACAATTAGTTTAGGTGTATCCGCCGTTAATATTCCTAACGGAGCCGTGTAAGGTGCAAGAGCAGGGACCATGGATAATAGAGATAATTTTTCTATTTCTTCAGATCCTGTTCCATTATCGTTACCGTTAATTATATTAGCTCGACTTAAAAGTTTAAAAACGATGGATGCACAATTGTTAGTTTTAAATTTATAACCGTTTTTTCCATAGGATAAAGGGCGATTATTAAGATCAAGAAAGGCACTGATCAAATTTCTTCTCATAAGATCTGTGGTTGGAATAATTGTTCGTGTTATAGAACGATACTCTCCACGATGATATTGAATTAGAAAATCCATAAATGTCATTATTCGAGGAATAATAGTATAGCCACCCATCATTCCTTTACCCATCTCTACATCAGGATCATCAATAAATGCCTCTGGGCCAATAACTATATCTTCAAGAGGGTCTTCCCCCATAATCAATCTGATCGTGGAATGCCCAAAGGCACTTGCGATTTCATTTATGTTGGATCCAGCTGTTAAAAGCTCGATTCCATAAATAGGTTTAGTTTTCAAATTTTCTAGAAATATTTTTGTATCAGCTCGAACAAAGTTTAATTCTTTAGCCTTCTTTATTTTAAAACGTTTAAGCTCTTGCTCTTTTATTATTCTTTCAGCTCGGGCAGCGTGCTCTTGTCTTTTCTTTACTTCTTCATAAAAAGGATCGTAGAGTTTTCTTTCATAGGAAAAAGCAGGTGTGCTCACACTAAAAATCAATATTATCTGAAGTATAATTTTTAAGTGCTGCACAAATCCTGCTTTCAAAATAATTTACTAATCTGCCAAAAGTTGATTTTTTACAACCATAACAACTTCATTAAAAGTTAAAAGTTTTTCAGGATTTTGACAAAGAGCATTTTTTGCATTCAAAGATTGTATTGTTTTTGCTACCTGAGCAGATGAAATTTTAGATTTTGTATCTCTATTTAAGGCTTGAGTTGCTTTGGTTAGGTAAAGTCCTGCTCCGACTTCAGACTCTTGAAATAAGCTTATTACTGAATTTAAACTTACAGCACGTAAGTGTTGTGCTGTAAGTACCGTTGATGATGTACCAGATACAGCTAGTCCCGTTCCCAGACCTTTACTAGGAGAGTCGACTGTAACAGCAGCAAGCATACCTAAACTTGTACCTGATATAAGACCATTTCCAGCCGTATTGATTCGGCTAATTAGTGTATGTTCTTTTTGTTCATTATATATTTCTGTACAATCAGCAAATGAAACCTGAGCTGATAATATTCCTGCAAATACTGCTAAAATAAATTTCTTTGTCATAATTTTCTCCTGTTTTTTTAACTTTATTTCTATCCAAAGTGATATTAATGCATATTGAATGCCATGATAAATAGAATTTATTGCATTTAAAAAAAATGAAGTGTCTAATTCGAAAAATAGGTGACGTAAAAGGGCAGAGCAAATTATACGCAACATTTATACAACAATTAAGCAGCAGCTTTTTTCTTATAATTCTGTACGATCTTGTAAACGCCAGATTCGATAAATAGATCAACAAGATTCTTGTCGAGTTTACCTTCTTTGACTTCAAGATTTAAAATATCAAGTGCTCGTTCATTAGAAACTGATTTCTTATAAGCTCTATCCATTGCCGTTAAGGCGTCATAGATATCACAGATTGTCATCATTCTAGATTGAATTGGAATCTGATCTGATTTGAGTCCACGAGGGTAGCCAGTTCCATCCAATTTCTCGTGATGGGCGTGAGCAATTTCAGGAATACCACCTAAATCATCTGTCCAAGCAATTTGATATAAAAACGTGAAGGTATGTGATACGTGAGATTCAATTTCTTTTCTTTCTTCTGGAGAAAGAGTTCCTCTTGGAATCAATAATCTTTGCTTTTCTTCTGGCATTAAAATCGTACGATTCACATTCTTAGAAAGAGTTTCGATGAATTCCACTAATTCTTTAATGTTCAAATCACCTTGAAGAACTTGGGACTCGTTGGCCTTAACAATAGATTCACGGATTTGTTCGATCTTTCTATTGAATCCATCCACTTTCCAAAGAGCCTGTGCCAGTTGAGTTTTTTGATCATTTGCAGTGTGCACCAGATGAGCGCAGCCCGAAGAGGCACAAATGTGAGGCTTTTCTTGAAGAGTTTTTAATTCTTCAACCACCTCTGTAGCTTGCTCTGCAATCTCTCTCCAAACTGTAGCCTCGTTCTTGTACTTGATGGTATCAAGTCTTTGCATGATGCTCTCAAGCTCATAAGGATAAAGTTTTTTAGCTTTTAAGAGAACATTTTCTTTTACGCCGATTTTACCAAAATCATGAA
This sequence comes from Bdellovibrionota bacterium, assembly GCA_040386775.1. Classification (NCBI taxonomy): domain Bacteria; kingdom Pseudomonadati; phylum Bdellovibrionota; species Bdellovibrionota bacterium. The sequence goes on from JAZKEU010000008.1 coordinate 191,776, forward strand.
GTAGGGCAGCGTAACGAAGTTCTCTCATCTGTTGTAAAGAGAAATTGATTTCTTTATATATACCTAATTTTGAAGCATCTACTTTTTCCGCCATCCCACAAGTCAAATCTGCAACACGGTCACTATGACCAGATGTCGATGGATCTCTGGATTCGATGGCGGTAACTGATGCTTTTACGAAACTATCAAATAGTTTTTCGATATCTTGGGTTAGTTTTGCATTCTCAAGGGCAACGGCTGCATGAGAGGCGAAGGCTTCCATCAGTCTGATGTCATGGCTTGAATAAGCGATCACGTTTTCCATAGAAATCGGTTGAGCTTTTTTGTTCTTTGGATCTGTTGTTCTGCGGTAAATTTTAGTTTTATTCACCAATTGCACAACGCCTACAACACGGCCTTTGTTTGTCTTAATGGGAACGGCGAGAACAGATTTTGTTTTGTAATTGTAACTCTTGTCAAAATCGTAGTTGAATGTGAATGGCGTATCTTTTGGAAGTTCATAGCAATCTTTGATTGTGATAGATTCTGTAGAAAGAGCTACGTAACCAGCGATGCTTGAGTTATCGATGTTCATGAATTTGTTGTATTCTTGGATATAAGATAAACTTTTGTTTAAACTCTTATGGAATTTTAATTTGTGGCTGAATTTAGGGCGAGCACCACCCATGCTATCTTGTGGAACTTTTTCGATCAAATAAATGCTACCGCCATCACTTTGAGTGTTGTTGATGGCTTCTTCTAATATCATATCGAGAATTTTTTCGGTCTCATGTTCAGAGGATAAAGCTTTACCTACATCCAAGAGAGCTTGTAACTCACTTTGATCTTCAACAGGAACTGACCTAGGCATGTTATTTTTCTTAGTTATTTTTCTCATTCACCGCTTTCAACTTTATGCATATCACCGATGCCACCAATAAATTTATCGTCTTAACTTTTACCAAACTGAATTAAATTACTGGAAAAACTTATTAATTTGAATTTTACTAGCGGTAGAACTTATAGTTGTTTCATTTCAACACGTTATGAATTTTCTAAAAAGTTTCTACACTTTGGTCTCCGGACCTCCGAATAGTGGATTGTCCGAAAATTTAACTAGAAACCAGACGTTCGGACATTACTTAAAGACTTAAAAGGGGAACAACACAATGGCAAAAGAAAATAAGCAACCAAATACAAATCCGGCACCTGGGAAAGTTTTAGAATTACCAAAAAAGTGTAGAGGTGAAGGCTGCTCAAAGAAAGATACAAGAGCGGGATTCTGCGAAGAACACTATATGTGGTTTAAAGAAGGTCTTGTAAACAAAGACGGTGTTAAGGTTTCTGACTTCGACAAAAAAATGCAGGCTCTTCAAAGACGTAAAGCTGCTTAAGATATCATAAATAATATGTTTCCAAAAAAGCTCAGTGATTTCTCCCTGAGCTTTTTTTTCATCTTTTACTCCGAGTCGATCTAAGATTACAGAGATTGAGCTGATTCAATTCATTGAATTCAATTCCCTGAAAACGATCGCTTTTCAACATGGTGTAGTGAAGAACGCCCTGAGGTATGATTCTATACTCATCCATTAGTATTTTAATACCCGCAGAACACAGTTTTTTCTTCTCTTTCTCATTTTCTGAAAATTCTAATTTTTTAAGAATTTTTTCATAATTTTCATTTGAGAATTTAATAAAATTATCCACATTATCTTTTTGAAAGGTTTCGAGAGCTGAAAGACAAGTTGGGCGATCCAGAACCACACCTTTTCTAAAAAGGGCAGGAGTATTGGTTTTTAAATCTTGTAGGTACATTCCTTGCTCAATCATTTCAATCTGAATATTAACTCCTAGATTTTTTTTCCATTGGTTTTGATACCATTCAATAATGCGAGATAATTCTTCACCACTCGCACGACTGAATTTTATGGTCAATTTCTTCTCTAATAATTCTTTAGGAACTTTTTTGAGTTCATTTTGTGCAGCTTTCACATCAAAAGTGTAACATTGTCTTTTATCAATGTAGGTATCTGTAAGACTTGGACAGCCCGGCATGCCCGAGGCATAGATTAATTTTTTAAGTTCTTCATAATCAACACTCATGGCAAGAGCTTTTCTAAAGTGAATATTTCCCTCTAACTCTGGTCCAAATCCAATGTAATCAAATCTAGAAAAAAGTACGTTGAACATATCTTTGTCTTTATATTTAGGAATAAAAGCTGTTACCAGTTGATGAACCAAATCAATTTTTCCAAGATCAAAAAGATTCTGTCCCGTTGAGCTTTCCTCGACATAATAAATTTCTACGTCAGGTCTTGAGGGATTACCAAAAGGATAAAAATCATTTTTTACTAAATAAGCTTTTTTATTATTAAAGTTTTTAAGCTTGTAAGGACCGTTGACCAAAATTTCTATATTTTTTTCTGTGGCTCTTTTTATGTCCGGAAGAACTCTCCATGGAACCAGAACCGTCGATGTCAATCTGGCTATGAATTCAGGATCCTTGGTCTCAAATTCAAAGATGAGATTAAAATCATCTTGAGCAGTTACACCAAGGGCTTCAGGCTTTAAGGAACCTTCCAATATTTTTTTCGCATTTTTAAGTTTTAAAAGATGAGCGACCTCACGACTTTTAGATTCTGGATTGATCAGATGCCTAAAGGCTCTTTCATAATCTTGAGCTTTTACAGAAACGCCATCGCTCCATTTTACATTTTTATTCAATATGCATTTTAGCTTTAATCCATCCCAGCTGCATTTCTCAGCACCCTCAGGAACAATTCCTTTTTTGCTATCGACTCTATAGAGCCCTCGAAAAAGGTTAGACACTAAGTAGGTTGTCTCTGTTCCATAGAAATGAGCTGGGTTGAGAGTCTGGGGCGACATAGTTAAGAAAAACTTAAAGACTGGCTCTTCTGCTTTTAATGCTGTTGTCGTCAGCAACATTACTGCAACAATCAATGAGATTTTTACGATCAAGTTTTTATAGCTAAAAGTCTTAATATGAGCCATAGAAAAACCGATAACATATTAACGACTCTTATGTCATCAGGGGTATTTAAAGTGTTCAAAAAACCATCGCTAATAGTATTATTTTTACTCGCTTTTGGTTTGTTGATGACATATCAAAACTGTGCGCAAGTTCAAGATGGCGGTCTATTCCGTCAAAGCTGCAATGATGAGAGTTGTGCTGCAAATCCAGATCAACTTTCCATAGCTATGGATTTGAATTTAGTTCCTGGAGGAATTTTTAAGATTTCATCAAACCCAGAAAGTGGATTTGAGAATCTAAGGCTGACAGGAAATTGTAAAGACGGCGGTTACGAAAAAACTTTGGTAAAAATCAAAATTTATCAATGTGTTGGATCAAGTTCTGTGTGTGATACTTTAAAGTACATCAATACCACCACTTGCAATATGAATACGAATTTCGAAATTTCTGAGACGGTGAGTACGCTAGTTCCGGGGTTTCATAAACTCAATTTAGAAATTGTAGGTTTAGATGAATTTGGACAAGAGGTTTATGGCAAAAATTCAAAGTTAGCCCCGATCAAGATGCAAGCGCAGAATACGATCAGGCCTCCGGTATTGGCTTCGTTCACTGGAACTAATTTTTGGGCTCAAGATAAAATTTATTATTTTCCAACAGATAGCGATAAAGTGACTCTTGATGGGTACATTCAGGGTTTCTGTGATTACAATGCAGCTGCTGATGATATCAGTGCTAAGCTTTCATTTAAAGGTTCTAGCACTTACACGGCAATTGTTCTTCCAACAAAGTGCAAGCCTGTTTCCCAAAGCTCAACGGCGTTGAATTCTCCCAATAGAGGAGCGCGAACTGGATTTTTTCAGATCGATGCTTTTTCAATTTACATGAGATACACCGGAGGGCAGTTTGTTACGTGTACAGCCGGGGATTACAATTGCATTAATAATCCATTAAATCTTATGACAAACCGTTTAGTGGCACTCGCTTTCTTCCAAAGAGACGTCACTTTTAATTACGATGTATTTAGCGTAAGAAAATTACTTTTACATTTCAAAGACGAAAGATCGGGAAAGGGCTGGCTCGCAGAACCACTTTTAGAAGTTTTAAGAAGGGTAAAGAAATCATTTAATTTCTCAAACGATATTGCGACGGGTGCTTTAGATGGAACCAATGCCGGTAACAATGATTATTATCAAGCTTTTAGAATCTTAACCTCAGCGGATGAATTTTATGATCCATTGATTACAAACGGAGAGAGCCGCTATGGCTTTGGGACGAGAGCTTTCATCGTAAAATGGTTGCTTGGAGTGACAGAAGATATTTCTCCGTCGATATACCCGGGATCCAGCAATAACTATGCGGGGACTTCTGGAAATATTTATTTCTTAGGTGGCGCAACGACGATTCCTTACAAGAGTATCGGGAATGGAACTTTGTGTGGTTTAAACCCAGAGGTCACGGATCCTTTAATAGGAACTGTAGGATATGATACGAGTAGTTCTGTAGAGAGAATTGCTCTTTGCCTCACGCACAGATTTTTAAATGGTCTTTATGATAGAGATTATAATCTGAGTTACAGAATGGTCCAAAAGGGCGTAACGTTTGCTAACAACAATACAACATGCGCTTACAGTGATGATTTAAGTGTCGCAATTCCAGCTCGAGATTGTGCAGTAATAATATATTTCTTGGCTGGTGCTACCAAGATGAAATCTCGCCATGTCTTGGGAGCTTCAATTCCTGATGCAACAGATACTCAAATGAAATATTTTGGAAATGGGTTAACTCAACTTTATATCAACACGATTGTTCATCACTTAGCTTATAGAAATACGGTGGATTATGTAAACGAAAACGAAGTCATGTCTTCGGTTTATGCCACAGTCTATCCAGAATTAACAGATACAACGATGAGACAGATATCTTATCCAACGGAATTTAATTTTGAAGGCGCAACAACAATGTTCAGTGGAACACGTTTAATCGGGTTACCGGCAGGAAGCTATACATATCCGAGCGGTAATTGATATTAGAATCTTGCGCGATCTGCAAAAGCTAAATTCCTGATTGATATTTTTCTCAAATACGAAGGCTTAAGGTTAAATTCAATATTTTTGGCCCTTTCAATGGATCTATTTGTCGAGGCAACTTTTTTCAAACTTATAACCTGCAAGATCACATCACTTTGGAGAATGTAATCCAAGAACTCGTGGGCTTCTTTTTTACGATTAGAGTTCTTAACAATTCCAATACTTTCAATCCAAAGTAAAGATTTCTCTGCACTTCCTTTTTTCTCAATACCCCAGAAGAGGGGAACCGCGAATTTATTTTCTGGATCATAAGGTGGATTTTTAAAGTCCACCGAAATCAATTCTTTGTTTTTAATACTATTGTAAGTGATTTTTGAAAGATCCTTCATAACATCTTGAGCATAAAAGGATTTAAAGGCGACCAGATCAATTCTTTTATTTGTGAGTTGAGTGATAAGATCTTCTTTATTTTTGTAAGTCGTGATCTGGAGATGAAGTCCATTTTCTATGGCAAAGCTTTCTGTAACGTCATCAGGCAAAAAACCTTCTTCAGCCAGTAAATTCAATGTGGATTTTTTAAAGAGGGCAGAACGGTTTTCTTCGTTGTAGTAAAAGAACTTTCCCCAAACTGTTCCAATGACAAAGAAAAATACGAAAAGACCAATGTAATTTTGTTGTGTAGTAAATGTTAAGTACTTATTGATATTTTTCAAAAAAAATCCCTCTCACATGATCTTACGTGAGAGGGATACACTAGCATAAGTCCAGAATGTCTAAGCTCGCTATTCGAGCGATACTGGATCGAAGTCCACTTGGATTGCAGCACCTTGCTGAGGTGTCGCTGTGCCGTGGAATTCAACATAATGAGATCCTGAGTCGACGACATACGTCCAACCATTTGTCGCATTCTGAGGAATCTCTACAGAGTTGACTTTAACTACAATCGAAGATGGAAGTGGTTCACGTGAAAGTTTAAAACGAGTCGATAACTCCACGATTCTTGAAGCAATATCTTCCAAGTTGTCTGAGAAGTTTGTATCGCAAATACTTCCAATGATCCCATTTGTTGCGCCGGCCACTGCCATATAGCGATCACCTTCAGATGCTCCTGCATGATGTCCAGGACAGTTATTGATATCCATTACAGTGATAGTTGAAACGTTGTACTTTCTATTGCCAGCAGTGCTTCCTGTGTAACCATCCAAGAAGCTAACAAATGAATTTGTATATTCAGTTGTATCGGCATAAGTGCTGTTATTCTGCTTTCTTGAACCATCTTCTTCATCAGCCACTATAATTACGGCTGTAAAGGCATCGCTTCTTTTAAATCCAGAAAGAGCGGTGTGAGTTTCTCCGCTATAACCTGCGGAGCCATTTTCATTTCTACGAAGTGCAGACCTGATACTTTGGAAACCTCTTTCGCTACCATCACCACGAATTCCTACTTTTACATTGATTCCGAATGTATTGATAATATCTGTTGGGTTCATCAAGCTAGTAATCAAATAATTTCCGCTGCGAGTAGACGGAGTCGATGGATTATAAATGTCTCCATCTCTAAAATGAGTGAGTTGTCCGTAATTGGCAGAAGTATTATTACAATCTGCTGAAGATCTATAAGTGAATCCCGCTGTTCCATTACTTGTGTTACCACAAGCAGTGCTCACGTAGTTTGTTTCTCGAACCCAGGCGTCTGTGCCTGCAACAGCCATGTTGTAGTCGTAACCTTTTGTTACAAAGTCTGCAATAAAAGCATTGAAGTTTGTAGCAAGATTAGATTGATAGGGCGCCATTGACCCTGAAGTATCAATCATCCACATGATATCGATCTTATTGTTTACTGATGTCGATTGAACAAAAGTATCCGAGTCCGAAAGAATCGAGATATCCCCACTCTTATCTGCACACGCGCCGAGGGCCATTACTGCACCAGCTAACACGAGGATTTTTTTCTTCATTACGTTCAACATAAATCCCCCCTCAATATTTTATATTCTAAATTTTATTTCTTATTCTAGTGATACCGGATCAAAGTCCACGCTGATGGCCGCACCTTGTTGCGGCGTAGCTGTTCCACGGAACTCCACATAATGAGACCCTGAATCTGCAATATAAACCCAGCCATTTGTAGCATTTTGCGGAATTTCCACAGAGTTAACTTTAACTACAATCGAAGATGGAAGTGGTTCGCGTGAAAGTTTAAAGCGAGTCGATAACTCCACGATTCTTGAAGCAATATCTTCCAAGCTATCAGAGAAGTTCGTATCACAAATACTTCCTAAGATACCGGCTGTTGCCGTAGCAATCGACATAAAGCGATTGCCTTGGGAAGCGCCCGCATGGTGTCCAGGACAGTTATTGATATCCATTACGGTGATAGTGGAAACGTTGTACTTTCTGTTACCAGCAGTGCTTCCTGTGTAACCATCAAGATAACTTACGAAAGCATTTTTGTATTCGTTGGTACTGCTGTAAGCATCACCATTGGATTTTCTCGAACTGTCTTCTTCGTCACCCACCAGAATAACGGCAAGGAAAGCAGAGCTTCTTTTGAAGTTATAGCCACCATTTATAGAGGTTGCGCCAAAAGATTCTCTTAAGCTTTGGAAACCTCTCTCATCACCATCACCATTAATTCCTACTTTAATATTTTTCTTAAAATTATTTACGATATTAGGAGTGAGCAGATTGATCATAAATATGCCAGAGTTATTCGGACCCGTTAATCCATCATAAATATCACCATCTCTATAGCGAACCAAACTTTGATTCCAAGAGTTAGATGGGTTCTGTGTATATTTCCATGCGTCTGTCGCTGTTACCGCAATATTGTAGTCGTAACCTTTTGTTACGAAATCCGTGATGAAGGTTTCGAAGTTGTCAGAAAGGTTATTCTGATAGGGAGCCATTGACCCTGAAGAATCAACCATCCACATGATGTCGATCTTATTATTCACTGATGCTGATTGATAAAAGGTATCCGAGTCCGAAAGAATCGAAATATCTCCACTCTTATCTGCACACGCGCTGAGGGCCATTACTGCACCAGCTAACACGAGGATTTTCTTCTTTAAGTCCAACATAAATCCTCCTCAACATTTTATTTTTCTAATACCTAATTCAAAGTCGTAGGATCAAATAATACCTGAATCGAAGCTCCTTGTGCCGGAATAGCTGTTCCGTGGAATTTGATACTGTTACTAGCAGCCACATAAGTCCATCCGTTGGTCGCATCTTGCGGAATCAATACAGAGTTAATTCGTACAACGATCGAACTTACAACAGGAATTCTAGAGAGTCTGAACTGCGTTGATTCTTCAGAGATATGCGCCTGAATTGCATCCAGGGTAGGCGAGAAGTCATCATCGCAGATACTTCCCGTAACACCATTTGTTTCTACTGCCAATTCTGCATAACGTTCACCCATGTGATCACTAGCTCCAGCTTCAGTTAAGCATGCGCTATCAAATACACCGATTGCAGACACACCATATTTTCTATCTGCAGGAGTACTGCTTGTGTATGAATCTAAGAAGCCAGTGTATTCAGAGATCGGTCTTAGATCTTGGCAAGTTGCTGGAAGCGGAGTTGCTGTACATGGATCAAGAGTTGAATCATCACGAGAGAAGTCTTCTTCATCAGATACGATGATGATTGCAAGATAAGCATCACTTCTTCTAAAATTAAAACCAGAGTTCATTGGAGCAAGCAAAGACTGTCTAATACTCTCAAAAGCTCTTTCATCACCGTTACCTGTTATACCTACTTTTACGTTTTTATTGAATGTCGGAATAATATCAGGAGTGAGAGTGCTGATCATAAACACCCCTGAGTTATCGGCAGTAGAGCCAGTATAAATGTTCCCATCTCTAAACTTCACAAGATTTTGAAATGTAGTGCTTGCTGGATTGAATTCATATCTCCAAGCGTCTGTCGCACCAACGGCGATATTGTAGTCATAGCCTTTAGTGACGAAATCATTAATAAAGGCATTGAAGTTTGTGGCAAGGTTATCTTGTTCTTCTTGCATTGACCCTGAAGAATCGATCATCCACAGAATATCAATTTTGTTATTGAGAGAAGAAGCTTGGAATACATCTGAATCCGAAAGAATAGCAATATCACCACTCTTGTCTGAACAGCTTGTAAGAACAAACATGTAAGAGATTAAGAAGATAACTAAAATTGGAAATCTTAATCTTTTCATAAAGCACTCCAATTCAAAACATAGAACCATATCTATGCGTTTTAAGGTGAAAGAGTGAGAGTGCTTACATACAGGATTCTCTAAACCTTATGATTTATTTTCGGCATTTTGACCACAAACTGAACCTAGGTCCAAGTGGTCTAAAAGTCTGGTATAATTCAGTGATGACTTAAAATGAGACACGATATGTATTGGATAGAATAGAGGATTCTCATCATGAGATATTCACGAAAAGTTATAACTATTTTTTCACGTGACCAAAAGTTAATCGATAATCAAAACTTTCCATACCAGAGCGGCACAGGAACTCTTGGTTTATTAAGAGACTATTAAGATTGCAGTAAAATTGTTCTATATTTAGAGAGGTTTTGCTTCCGAGCGAACACCATGAGCGCCGGATTCTAGGCGACCATGAGAACTCATTTCCATAAACAAAGATCGATTTCTGATATCAAAAATTGTAGTCGCATTCACATAGCTCATACCGGATCTAATACCGCCACACACTTCATTTATCACATCACTCACGTGACCTTTTACAGAGACAAAAGTAGATTCTCCCTCTGGAGCCATACCGGTCGGGAGTTCACCTCTCCATGAGACTTGAGCCGCTTTTGAAGCCATTCCACGATACATTTTAAGACCTTTTTTTATCTCTCCCGGAGTTTCAATAGTTCCAGAAAGCATACTTCCAAGCATCACAGAGCTTGCCCCGGCAGCAAGAGCCTTTACGATATCACCCGAGGTTTTAATCCCACCATCCGCGATAATCGGAACACCTTTTGATTCTGCAGCTTCCGCACAAATTGCAATGGCCGTTAATTGCGGAACGCCACAGCCCGTAATGATCCTTGTTGTGCACATCGAACCAGGTCCAATACCAACTTTAATTGCATCAGCACCTGCTTCGATCAAATCCAAAGTTCCCTCTGGAGTTGCGATATTTCCGGCGATGATTTGAACTTTGTCTTGGAAAGTGTCTTTTAGGTATTTCACTGTTTCGATCATTTGAATCGAATGTCCGTGAGCGATGTCTACAGTGAGAACATTTACTCCTGCATTCACGAGGGCTTGAGCTCTCTCTTTGAAGTCTTGGTTGACACCAATGCTTGCCGCGATGATTTCCAGTTTTGCATCTCGAAGAGCTATCACTTGAGCAATCTGTTCTTCGATGGTCATAAATCTATGCAGAATTCCAACGCCACCCAATTGATTCATGGCTTTAGCCATTTCAATTTCTGTGATGGTATCCATGTTTGCGCTCATGATGGGAGTTTTGATATTTAATTTTTTAGTAAAGCGGGTAGTGAGATCGGGATCTTTTCTGGATCTTACGTCGGATTTATTTGGAATTAAGAGAACATCATCAAATGTTAAAGCTTTTTCTCTGTTCGGAATATCTTTCCATGAAAAACGAAGCGCCATAATAATCTCTCCTGTCCTGATTCAATGCTCGCCACAGCGAGCATTACTTAAAGCTAAGTAGTACTTATAAAACATCAAAAATACACAAACCTGGAGTGTTACTTCCAATATATAAAATAAAATCCAAGCTACTGGTGTTGTAAATAAATTAAAGTTCACCGAAGCAATTTGTATCCCAAGCATAACCATTTGAGTCAAGCATAGGATAGCTGCAAATCTCGAAAGCCTTCCTTCTAAAAGCAGTGCGCTCTCCTCGAGTACATCCACTTTCCCTTCTTGGTAATCGGAATCAAACTGCACGATATAAGGAATTAGATAATATTGAATACATCGCTTAATTCCTGGCCATATAAGGAGGAACCCGACAGCAATGCGACCCATCCCTCTGAAAGTCTCTATTATTAGATCTCGAAGATGCTTTTTATAATACTTCCCTAAATTTATAGTATTTGGATCCGAATATTTTTTTATTCCGTGCCCTAAAATTATCAAAAGAAGGAAAGTTTCGATAAGTCCTAATATAATTCCTACACACCCAAAAATGATTTTATCTTCGGTTGAAGAAGCTTCCTGAAAGATAAATTGCTCCATCAAAGCAAAAGGTAAAGTTAAAAATAGAACGGAGAAGAGAACGCTTTTAAGGTAAGTTAAATATTTGATTTGCATGCTCTTCCTTAAAAGATGATCTAGATTTGTAGCTCAAAAAAATTACTCTTAAATCGTTTGAATAGCAATTATTTGAGCCGCCGCATCAGGTAAAATTAGTTCACGTATATCGCATTTGGATACCAGACACTTTTTACTACCCACTCAGTTTACTCAACCATGTAATGATTGGAATGTAATTATTCCGGTTTGTAGTTTTCACGACACATAGTGTAGTTTCCACCACAGATAAAAGAGTTAACCAAATCCATTAAGAATCTAAAACAGAGGAGGATCAAAATGGTAAAGACAATGCTTAGTGCATTATTAGTAGTGGGGATCGCAACAACTGCAGGTGCAGAATCTACAGTAAATGCAGGTAAAAAAGTTGGAAACGCAGTTTCAGTTGATACAACTTCAGCTTATGAAGGTTCAACACAAGTTTCTTCAGATGCTACAGCTCAAGTAAAAGCTAGCGAAGTTTTGGGTTCACTTAAGAATTCAGCTACAGCTATCTCTTCTAGAATTACAGCTGTTCTGTCTTCAAAAGCTACACCTTACCAAAAGGGTGATCTTGCTGCATCTTCAGCAGGAACTACGGCTGCTCCAGGAACAGTTTCAGCTGATGTAACATCAACTGGAAAAGGTGTTTCTGCTTCAGTATCAAACACTGGAAAAGCAATCTCAGGTAGCGCATCAGTAGCTCTTTCTACAGCTGCTGCTAAAAAAACATACGCAACTGCAAAGTCTTCAGTTAAAGCTGTAGCTAACTACTTAGCGACTGTTTTATCTGCAACTGGCCAAGGAACATCTGCTGTTGCTTCTGCTTCATGGAACAAAGGACCAAAGTCTGCTGTTCAAGCTTCTGAAGCTTCATCTACTAACGTTTCAAACGCTCTTAGCTCTGTTGAGTTAAAGACAGCTTTCATGCAAATGAAAGAAATGAACGAAGGTCAATGGAACAACGGTCGTGATTTCGAATTAGCTGTTGCTTACTTCACTGATGCTGTTGCATACGCTACTGGCGATGCTTCATTCTCAGCTGCTGATACTGCATTAGCTCTTGAAATGGCTGCTTCAGTTTTATAATTAAAGATTGATCTATAAAATTACTTATCTTAATTGAATGTAGTTAACGATCGAATAAAAAAGCCTTTCTGAAAAGAAAGGCTTTTTTGTTATTGTACATTGAACAGAATTCACTCGATTTTGGTGTATCATTTTTACAATCGAATTCAAAATGCCCTATGTACAGTGTATAGTGTGCTGAAATTTTAATCGCGACAGTCCGTCGCTCTTAGGGGTAGTACATGAATGCAATAATTTTTTCTGCTTTCTTAACTTTAGCTTCTTACTCAGCCAATGCTGGAATTATCCAGGTCGCTCCCAGCAACAACACTCTAGAAATTGCAAAGTTCGCAAGCGATATCGAAGCCAAACTTCCACAGAAAATGAAAGACACTCTTTCTACCAAAAAAATAACTCTAACTTTTTCAAATATAAAAAATGATTCCAATCAAATCCAAATTCCCAATTGCGTAAATACCATAGACTCTTTCACGGAAGCAGACGCCGTGATTGCGGAATACGCCAAAGCTCAAGACCTTCTCAAAGGAAAAAGTTTAAGATACAATAAACAAATTTACTCTTACACCGACAAGAACAATAACATCGTGATGAATGCCGGTTTTTTACCGATCATTTCCGCAGGAGAGTACGCCGCAAAGACATATGCCTGTGAACACAGAAACCTTTTTAAATTGGCTCAAGGCTCTTTAATCAATGCGCTTGCCGCCATCTATGATGATGCCACGGCAACCACCGTGAACACGGGAAATAAAACAAAAAGGGTAAGTGGTATTTCCGAAAGCCTGAAATATAAAACAATTGCGGGATGGAGCAAAAAAGGAAAAAGAAACAACGGTTTCTGGCCGAGAGCAGTAAACCTATTTGAATTTGCCGGAGGACCTGGTGAACACTTTGCCCAGAATATGGAATTCTACTTGTTAGATCCTGAGTACGCTTGCCGTCGTCCACTGCAACAAGATTTCTTTTCAAGACATTTTAATAACCATGACCCGCTTGCAGCACAAAGGACTTGTAAAGTGAATTACGTGCTGAGAATTCCAAAGACTAGATCTTTGGAAGCAGAAGATAAAATTATTCAATCCGAAGTAAAATTTGTTGATTATGATATGAGCCCAGAAAAAGTTTTCAACGTGAATTACTTAAGAGCAGGGGCTAGCACGGGTGCTGGATCTTTTGGTCACTCTATGTTTAGATTCTTAACTTGTGCTCCTGGACAAACTAAGTCTTCTGAATGTGGAAAAGAATTTTTTAGTTTGGTCGTTAATCCCAGAGCCAATCCTTTAGAAATGAGACTGGAAACCATGAGAGGTATTTTTGGTGGTTATCCATCTCAATTCTTGATCACTCCATTGAACGATATCAGGATTGAATATGGAAGAAGCGAACTTCGCCATCTCTACAACGTTCCATTGACGGGCGGATCAATACATGATCCTGCGACAAATCAAACTGTTGAAGTACTTCCAGAAGATCAAAAAGTAAGGTTCATTCAAGCAACAATTGATCAGTACTGGTCTTACTATGGTCGATACAAATTCATTTCAAATAACTGCGCTGATGAATCTATGAGACTTTACCAAATGTCCTCAGACGATGAACAAGTATTGAATCTAGATGTGCTCCTTCCCCAGGATTTTAATAAAAAATTGGCAAGAATGGGTTTGGCGGATGAAGCCAAAACAAAAGGTTTAGAACCTTCTCATGGCATCTTTAGAAAGTTAATTGGGGCCATCATCAAAAAAGATATGAAATGGGATCAATTTGAAATTGCATACAATAATGCGGCTGCAGTAGGCGATGCTTCCACTCATCTCTCCTTCAATTACAACATCATGAAATCCATCCGAAACATCATGATCTTGGAAGGTCGTCCGGAAAAGGAATACAATTCTTCTAAAGGAATTCAAAAAGAATCTAAAAAATGGGTAGCCATTGCCTCGCCATCTTTAGAAGTGGATGAAGTTGAACTCAAATACTACATGGAAAATAAAAAAGTATCGGAGAAAAAATTAGCCGAGATCAATGAAACTCTAAATAATATTAAAAATCGTTATGCCGCCTTGATTGCCAAAGCCAAGACCCCGGCGGACAAAGAAAATGTTTCTATATCTTTTTACCATTTGATTTATTTAATTTTAGAAAAAAGAAAGAGTGAGATTGGATCCGAAGCGGTGCAAATGGCTTATGCCGTAGCTTATCCTAAAAATGAAAAAGACGACATCCGGGCCAAGCTTGAACCGAATGCTTACACTTTAGTTAAGAATGCTATTGATCGTTTCGCGGAAACTCAACGCGCCCTTATGCCATATAGAGAGTTTTCGACCATGCCTGGTTACGGTATTCCTTTGGCTAATGAAGTTACGAGAGGCAAGGAGTTTTCTAAATTGATGAGCCAAGAAAACGAGATCATTGATCAGATTATTGAATCTTTAGGACCACTCATCGGCCCAGATAGAGAGATCATCGGACAACTTGAACTACTCAAAATCGAAATGGTTAAAAATGGAGCCCAGGAAATTCCTTTAGTTAAGTAATTCAGGACAACTCAGAGCTGTCCTCTTTTTAAGCAGAACATCACACCTAGTCAAAGAGTCACCCATTGAAATAATGGGTGACATTTTTTATGTAAATCATTAATTTTATAAGTTCATTTCACTTCCATGCCCCGGTGGCGAAATTGGTAGACGCACAGGATTTAAAATCCTGAGCTTCGTGTAAACGGGCGTGCCAGTTCGAGTCTGGCCCGGGGCACCACTTCTTTAATTTCAAGTACTTAAAAGTTTTCCAGTTGTGGTTTGTTGTGACCAGAGTGGCCTTCCTATTGCAAACATATTAAGTATGAAGTTTTAAATTCAGTAAGTAAGAGAGTTGAATGGTTAAATCAATTATAGCATCATTTCTAATCATTTTAAGTGCCGTATCTGGGCACGCTGGGGAATGTTTAGACGAACGTGAAGATTTGGAGCATCAATGGGTTGTCTGAACGTAAGTGTAGTTATGCTTTTCCTCTTCTTTTCGATCACTTCTCAGGCTGAAAGCTTTTACATTACACTTGGATTAAAACCTAATGCTACCCAGGAAGAGATTAAGAAGGCGTGGAGACTGCAGGTCAAGCAACTTCATCCTGATAAGGGAGTGGCAGATAGCGATGATATCCGACGAGTCAATATGGCAAAACATGTCTTAGGAAATGCGAATCTTAGGCCTTATTATGATCATCTGACGAGATACGGAGCCGATCATGAGAACTGGGCCAAGACTCCTGGCAACACGAGTGTAACAAGTTTAAAAAATAGATTCGGTTCACCGGAAAATTTAAAGAAAGCTGAAGTGGCAGGGTTTGAAGAACTTATTTCTTTTTTTAGAGCAGGCCCACAAGATCCTGTTATATGGAAAAAGCAATTTCTTAGTAATTTAAATTTCGATTTAGAAATTAAGGATCCTAAAATACAATTAAAAATTATTGATGCACTCATTCGAAACAATATTGACGAAAAAAGAAAATTAATTATCATTTATATATTTTCAACATTTAATTTTTCCAATACGGAAGTTCTAGAAAGAATTTCTCAAATAGTACATTCACAAGAAAAAGAATTAAAAAAAATTGGACTAATGATCATAGAGTCTGCCTTGATTTATGAGCGTATTGATGTTGTTGGTATGGATTTAAAAGGTGCACAAGATTTTATTTTAAAGCAACTCCAAGATAAAAACCCTGCTATTAGAGTTGAGGCAATTTCAGCGCTAAATAAATCTCCATTTGGCAATGACAATGAGATAGTTTCAGAAATACATAAAGCCCTTCAAGATCGTGATTTTAAAGTAGGCCTGCAAGCGGAATTCTTTTTGTCCCAAAATGGCAGATTGCAAAACACAGAAAACTTTTTAGCGTTTCTTAAATTTATAAAAGATAATTACTTAAAACATTTGATCCTTGAGGAAACAACTCATAACAGATTACATCAATCCGACGAGCTCTTGCCTCTTTTCCAGCTTAAGAGACAAAAAGAATCAATACCCAAAAATGAGAAAATAAAAGAAGCCTTAATTGATCTTTTAGAGCTGGATCGGGGAGTGCGAATTGCAAAAGTTGTAGCTGAAATATTACTAGATCAGTTCGAACCATTAGATTATGAAACTCTCATCAAAATAAGAACATATAGATTAATTTCAAGCTCATTTACAGTAGAAAAGATAAATAGATTGATCTCTGAGCATGAGAAAGCTGGGACTAATCTAAACGTAAATTCTCTGATTACAGATCTTTCAAGTAGTAATTATAATAAAGTCCGGGTTTCGCTTAAGCTTTTAGAGCGTATGAATGATTTTGATAGTAATAATCTGAGCCGACTCATGGAGTCCTTTGAGGAAAGAGTTTCTCTTTATAAGAAAACTTCTTATCTAGATCACATACAGCCAATGGCTAGTCTCTTAGTCATTATGAGTAAGGCGAGAAATAGAGAAATTATCTCTGAAGGCTTAAGAAAATTTGCTGATGATAAATCTATAAAAGAAACACAAGTCGGCATTTCAATAAAAGAATTAAAATCATTTGCAAGGTCTTTGATTCAGAAACCTACACTGCAGAAGTCAGATCCAAAATCCAACAAGTCTAACGTTTGCAGTAAATTGTTCAATTGAAATAATATTAGTTTTGGTGCGCTACTTCGCAATGAATTAAAAGCGTTAGGAATTATACACATGACGAGAGCGTCGCTTTATTCATAAAGAAAATCAGCTATATACAAATAGTTAACCATTTGGTTGACTATTATGTGTATTCAAGTTAATATACTCTTATGAATAACACATTATCATCAGAACTTGATTTGCTCTTTTACGCACTCTCGGACCCGACACGCCGTCAGATTTTAACTATGTTGAATGAAGGGGTGAATACGGTTGGAGCGCTAGCAAATCCTTTTAAGATGTCACTTGCCGCGATATCAAAGCATATCAAGATTCTTGAAAAAGCAAATTTGCTAAATCGAAAAAAATTAGGGCGCATCCATGAGTGTTCAATAAATCCAGCAGCACTGAAATCCGCCGAAGAGTACATTCAATTCTATACTCAGTTCTGGAATGAGCGTTTGGATATTCTTGCTGAAAACCTAGAATCCGAAATCAAAACTAAAAAGAAAAGGAAGTAATATGTCATTTCAAGTTAAAGTCGAAAAATTCATTTCAAAACCTGCCACTGATGTATTCCGCGCTTTGAGCGAAGGGCTTCTCTTTATGAACTGCGGGGCAGATTCAAGATCTATGCAACTAGATTTCAGAGTTGGAGGAAAATACCATTTTAATTTCAAGAGACTCAAAGTATCAAACTTTGGTGAATTTCTAGAAATCATTCCCAATAAAAAAATTGTTTTTAGCTGGTGCCAGACTTTTGCGGTTGATCAAAAGCCCGATTCAACTGTAACCGTAGAGCTCTTTGAAGATGGTCCTAAAACTCGATTAGTTCTTGTCCATACTGGATTTATAAACCAACAAAATACAGACAATCATAAACAAGGTTGGAGCAGCATCGTTCCGGATTTCGGTGAAGAAATGCAAAATGGACGTTTGCGCATGCTTAGAAAATTTGATGCTCCAGTGGAAATGCTTTTTGATTTATGTAAAAAACAAGAACACTTTTCTGCTCTTAACATTTCAGAAACAGTACCTAACAAGAAAATCGTATTTTCATTGAAAGAAACAAAAGGGACTTTAACGTTCGATCAAAAAGACAATGTGTCTTCGTTGGAAATTATTCACAATGGACTAGAAACAATTAAGGACAGAAAAGCTCAGCGTGCCGTCTGGGAAATTCTTACTGAAAACATAGCCGAGATCATTAAAAAATAGTAATATTTGCCATACCAAATATTATGCGGCCTTTGCGTACTCGTCGCTATTTAGCTCTAACGCACTGAAAGTGTCAGGAGATGATCTTGTCATCGCAAACTTGTAAGAGTCTGGGTAAGGCTCATGAAGCAGATCTCCTTCTTTGAGATACTCATACATTTGCGTGTAATTGCGAACTTCGGTTTCGCTATAACGACGAATAAGAAAGAATGGTTTTAGCTCTAAAGGATTTTTTAGGCCCATAGCGCCTATCATATCTGTCGCACTTTTTAGAGTTTCTTTGTGGAAATTAAAAACGCGTACTGATTTTGTCATTACATCAAGGCCTTGAACTAAATTTGGATCTTGAGTCGCAACTCCTGTGGGACATTTGTTGGTGTTGCATTGAAGAGCCTGGATGCAACCCAAAGCCATCATCATCCCACGCGCAGAATTGCAGATGTCGGCACCGATACAAAGTTTGGATACGATTTCAAAACCTGTCGTGATCTTACCGCTTGCGATGACACGAATTTTATCGCGTAGACCAAAACCGATTAAAGAGTTGTGTACGAGAATCAAACCATCACGAAGGGGAGTGCCAACATGGTTTGAAAATTCTAATGGCGCGGCTCCAGTTCCACCTTCGCCACCATCCACCGTTACAAAGTCAGGATAGATTCCAGTTTTTATAATGGCCTTGCAGATTGCTGCAAACTCATGGCGTTTACCTACACAGAGCTTAAATCCTACAGGTTTTCCACCACTCAGATCGCGCAGTTTTTTAACAAAGCCCAATAACTCGGTCGGGGTTTTAAAAGCCTTATGATAAGAAGGTGAGTGCACATCTTGACCCATCTCTACACCACGGATTTCCGAAATTTCTTTTGTTACCTTGGAAGCGGGGAGCAAGCCTCCATGACCAGGTTTTGCACCTTGGGATAATTTAATTTCGATCATCTTCACTTGATCACGAACAGCTTTTTCTTGAAATTTCTCGGCCGAGAAATTTCCTTCAGTATCACGGCAACCAAAATATCCCGTACCGATTTGCCAAACCAAATCACCGCCACCTTTGATGTGATAAGGACTCAATCCGCCTTCGCCGGTGTTGTGATAGAATTTTCCCATCTTAGCGCCTTCACTCAGTGCGAGAATGGCATTTTTACTGAGAGCGCCATAGCTCATGGCCGAGATATTGAATCTACTCGCGATGTAAGGTTTGGTACATTGAGGGCCGCCCACGACGACATTCATTTCATTCAAATCGCAAAACTGTGGGGCAATAGAATGATTGACCCATTCGTAACCTATTTCATAAACATTCTTCTGTGTTCCAAACGGTAATGTGTCCGTAACTTTTTTTGCACGTTGATAAATCAGAGATCTATTCTCACGAGAGAAGGGTTTTCCTTCAGAGTTTGTTTCAATAAAATATTGATGTATCTCTGGGCGAATTGCTTCCATTAAATATCTAAAATGTCCAAGGACTGGGAAGTTTCGCAAGATCGATTGCTTCTTTTGAAAGTAATCTTTAAATCCAATAGCCAGTATTGGCACCACAACAACTAAACTATAAAGTGCCATGGGCATAAAAAATGCTGCCCAAAAATAAAACGCAAAAACTGCACAGGCTACAATAATAAATTGTTTTCTCATCGACTCTCCACTCAATATATAACTGAAGTAACTATCGGTATCTTCATCAATAAATATAAAGAGTCTAGCTCGAATCAAAAGTTATGGGACTAGTCTTCGGCCTTTAACGGTTTTTTTATATCAGTCGCAAACAGAGTTGCCTGAAAAATTTAATGTGGGATTTGCTAAGGAAAAGTCTATATACAAATCATAACTACATGAGCCGTAAGAGAGCTGGCAGGAATCTACCCCTGCAAAAGACAGATCTATTTTAGTATAAGTAATCTCATTGAGATCGCTAGTTATGGCGCAGAAAACATTAATTGCAGGCTTAGATCTAGTTGCGAGATCTCTTCTGTATTAATCATGCCAAGAAAAGATACGGGTAGGGGGGCTGCTATCAACGTAAGAGCTCAGCTCCAAGTTAGGAACAAAAAGGGTATCGGAGTTTCTTCTGAAAGCAATTTTAATAACTGGGGTATCGATTAAGAATGAAGACCTTGATTCCACTAACAAAATATCTACGCCTCGAACTTTTTTAAAAAATTCAGTAAAATCTATTTTTTCACCTTTTCTATCGTAAATAGTATTAAGAATTTCTACTGAGGCAGAACCTCCCATATGATCACGACGATACATGGCCGTAAGTAATGCCGTTGTATCTTCAATTGCTAGAATTGCAGTATAGGTTCCTCCTTCTTTTAGTAAATTCAAACTTTTATACAATGTATGAGTGATGTCACGAGTGTAACTTAACGGACCAAATAGATCTGTAACTAGATCTGCCGACTTTATAGGAAGATTTAAATTTTCAAAATAATTACCATCAATGTATCTAAAATTGGGATTTGTTCTTTCAAATTTAATAAGCTCTTCATTTTGAGGCTTTTGATATGATACCGCAATAAAATCTGCATTGAGTTTTGGATTTTTTATTGCAAAATCTCTCTGGGCGTTGGCTAGTCCGGCGCCCAAATCAAACCAACTAGAATTGCTTGATAATTTTTTTAAAGCATTTTTAAAAAATGTACCAAGATACCGATTGTATCTCCACAACCCTCGACTAATAACAAATTTATTTAATGACAATCTTCTCTCAGAAGATCTTTGAGTGTCTGGAGAAATCACATGTATTTTAGCTTCAAATAAGCTAGCACATTCACTTGAATAAGAATGGGGAGAATAGAAAAAGATAATTATAATAATTATATTTAAAAGTTTCATAAAAAAGATGTAGCTTCAGAAGGTTGTTGGATTAATTTCCAAGGTTTTCAAATCTGAGGGGCTTTCAAACCTATTATATTGCAGTTATTATGCCTGCTTAAAAATAGGTTTATTTGTTTTTGAAGAAAAAAAGATGTCTAAGCTTCTGATTTTAAGGCTCTAAAATGTTATCTAAAGGATTGCTGCAATATTGTTGCAATATATAGGCTACAATAAATTCAACCACAGATTACTTATGAAAATATCTGTCTCTAAATAATAAAAAGGGCACTCTCTGAAGTGCCCTTAAAATTAAGTATAGTTGTCAACAAAATGTCGACGCTGAAACAGGAAAGTTAAACTTCTTTTCCGATCGCGTTTGATAATGGTTTTTTCAATATGAAGAAAACCAAACCAGTTCCGATTCCCAATGCTGTAAGCATCATAAAGAAGCTGTCTGATGACATCTTGGTGTAGAAAGTACCTAAGAATCCAGTCATGTAGTTTCCAAAGAAGCTAGACAAGAACCACATACCCATCATCATAGACATGATTGGTCTTGGTGAAACTTTTGTTACAAGCGATAGACCGATTGGAGACAAGAAGATTTCACCCATAGTGAATATCCATGTTGTAGCCATCAACCAGAACACACTTCCTTTTTCTGCCCCTGGAACAAATTTCGCAGCGGCAATCATCACAATATAAGCAGCACCGCAAAGGAAACAACCAATACCCATCTTCAATACTGAAGAAGGTTCTGATTTTCTCTTAGCTTGCCAAGTCCATAGGATATTTACTACAGGAACGAATAGGAAAATGAACATTGGGTTGAAAGATTGAAACCATGTCGATGGTATTTCCCAGCCAAAGAAATTCCAATCTGTTTTGTCATCTGCCCACAACTGAAGCGTATTACCTTGCTGTTCAAAAATCGCCCAGAAAGTGATGTTCAAGAAACAAAGAACGGCCAATGCCCAAACAGAATTCCACTCTGCTTTAGTCAGAGGTCTTTTTTCAACTTTCTCATCTTCTTTAAAAACATCTCTTGGAACTAAATCACTACCTAACCAGTAAGTGAAGAGACCGATGATCATACCCACACCAGCAGCGCCAAAGCCCCAGTGCCATCCCACTTTTTGTCCTAGTGTTCCGCAAACAAGAGGGGAGAAAAACGCACCTAAGTTAATCCCCATGTAAAAGATCGAGAATGCTCTATCGCGTCTTGGATCGTTTTCTGGATAAAGGTTACCCACTTGAGTAGAAATATTTGGTTTAAAACAACCGTTACCCAAGATGATAAAAAGAAGTGCCAACAAGAACATTTCTTCTGAAGCCATCAAAAAGTGACCAATCGCCATCAAAATACCGCCAAGATACACTGTGCGGTACTGACCTAAAACTTTATCGGCAATGATACCACCAAAAAATGGTGTGAAATATACAAAGCCCGTGTAAAGACCGTAAATCTGAGAACTCATCTGCTGAATATTCATTTCCCCAAATGTCGACATCAACATTGATTCCAATGCTGCATAACCAAGAACTGCTTTTGCTCTTTCTGGTTCCAGTAATAGATATTTAGTCATATAAAGGACAAGAAGAGCTCTCATGCCGTAGTACGAGAATCTTTCCCACATTTCAGTAAAGAACAAAACGAACAAACCAGCCGGATGTCCGAAGAACTCCTTACCTTGTAATTTCTTAGTTACCAAACTTTTCATATTTTTTCCCTCTCGATTCACAGAGATTGTTAAGTCTTTAATTTTAGCCACTTTCTTGGAAGCTAAAGTAAGGTATCTTGATTAATAAAATTTGGCAGATGTATCAAGAGTTGATATGGATATGTCGCCTCACGTTAAACATAATTCTAAGAATAGAGTTGCCTTTTAAGGGTGGTTTTTAGATTCTCTGCCTCTTTAAAGGGGGAATTCTATGAAAAATATTTTTCTATCGATCGTTATGTTGTCAATGATGTTATTCCAAGTTCAAGCTCAAGCGAACTGGGATATCCGTAATGTAAAAAAACCGGCTCCGAGAGCTGTATTGAACAGCCTTTCAAAAAAGAAAGTAAAATCTAGTGAAACAGATAAATATCAAATTGGTTCTGAGTGGGGAAAAAAAGTTGTTACAAAAGATTCATTAAAAAATGAAAGCGATGTTTTCCAAAAAACAGCTTTAAGAACCGCAAAGTTTGGTTCCTTCATGGGCAGCGGAACAGCTTTTTACCTTGGAAAATTCAATGGGAAGCACATTATGGCTTCAAATTATCACGTTATTACCACTGCTGATGATTGCAAGAATGGTAGAGCAGAGTTCACCATGATCGGAAAGATCTTTTCATGTGCGGAATTCTTAGGTTCGTGGTCCGATGTGGACTACTCTTTGGTAGCAATCAAAGTTAAACCTGAAGATGAAGCTGTTCTTGAAGGTCTCGGCCAAAACATGGCTTGGGATTCTAAGCCTTACAAAGGTCAAAAGCTTCTTACAATCGGTCACGGCTTTGCAAACAACCCATCTCAAAAACTAGTGTCAAACCAGGATGAAGATTGCATGACTTACTCTGAAGAAACAGACGTAAGATTTATGGCTGATCCAGACGATGTGAATCCCGGGGATTACAAAGTATGGTCATTTGCGAATGGCTGCGATGTTTCTCACGGAGACTCAGGATCAGCAATGGTTGATCGCAACACCGGTGAAATGGTGGGGATTATATGGACAGGCAGAATTCCAAAAGACAAAAAGGTTCAAGACTCAACTTATCTGTCAGACATTTACCATCAAAATTCTGAAGACGTTTGGAAACAACTTTCATACAGTGCTCCAGCTTTCAAAATTAAAGAAGTACTATCAAAGTACCTAGACGACAAAGAACTGTCAGTTGACACCGAGAAGACTATCAGACAAATTCTCAACTAGGAGAATACTGTCCGGATGGGAAAAGACAAAAAGAATATCCTGCACATATGCTTATCGCCTTCGGAAGGAGGCCTTGAGCTTTACGCGGTAAGACTCACAGATTCTTTCGAAAAAGATGGTTATGAGTCTTATTGTCTTTGTCGCCCAGGTTCTTTCGTTGAGAGAAAATTAAAAGAAAATAATCTAAAGTCCATCACTATGACTGGTAAAGATTATTTTTCCTTCAAAAACATTCGACATCTTAAAAAGCTCATCAAAGAACACAACTTTGAAGTGATTTTTGTTCATAGACTCAAGGATCTTTGGCTCACTTACTGGATCAAAATAAAGTTTCCAAATGTAAAAGTGATCGGCTTTACCCAAATGTTTGTGGACTATCCCAAAAAAGGATTTTTCCATAAATTGGTTTACGGAAAAATTGATCAAATGATCACTCTGACAAATATTCAAAAAGAACATTTATTAGGAATGTTACCAATTCCGGCAGAAAAATACGTTGTGATTCCTAATGGTGTGGATAGCGAAAAATTTTTGCCTCAAGACAGAAAAGATCCTGAAAGATTAAAAACTAGAAAAGCCTTAGGCGTAGAAAAAGAAAACGACATTTTGGTTGGACTCATCGGCAGATTTGATCGCCAGAAAGGTCAGCTTGAATTTATCGAAGCCATTAAAAACCTCAAAGACAAACATCCCAACGTAAAATACGTTTTGGTGGGCGCAGACACTTATGGGGAAGAACCTCTCCAAAAGAAAATACTAAATGAAATTCTAGTGAGCAATCTGAACTCCCATGTGCAGGTCAGAGGTTTTTCTAATGAGGTCCAAAAAATTATGAAAGCGCTCGATGTTTTTATTATGCCTTCATACAAAGAAACTTTCGGGATTGTGCTCGTAGAAGCAATGGCTTGCGAAAAAATTTGTATTTCCACAAATAGCGGTGGGCCAGTCGAGATTTTAGACAATGGAACTTATGGATTACTTATAGAGCCCCAATCTTCAAAAGCAATCGAAGATGGAATTACAGAAATCGTTAGAAACCTCAAGAAATACGAAGAAAAAGCAAAACAAGCCCGCAACCGCGTACAGCAAAAATACCGCCTAAAAGACATCTTCACAAAAATCAAAGAACTCACTTACTAGGTACCAGTTACCTTTAAGTTGTTATATGGTAGCCGCTATCGACGTAGATGACTTCGCCTGTGATGAATTTACTTTGATCACCGCAGAGGAAGGCTCCGAGATCGCCCACGCTTTCTTGAGTGATGTTTTCTTTGAGTGGAGTTTTTTCTTCTGCGGCTTTTAACATCGTTCTAAAATCTCTAATTCCAGCAGCTGCTAATGTTTTTACAGGACCTGCAGAGATTGCGTTCACTCGAATTTTTTCAGGCCCCAAATCATACGCTAAATATCTAACACAAGCTTCAAGGGCGGCCTTAGCAACACCCATCACATTGTAATTTGGAACAACTCTTTGAGCTCCTAAGTACGAAAGAGTAATGATTGATCCCCCAGCATTCATAAACTTGTGTGCATACTTTGCACAAGCAACAAGAGAATATGCACTGATATCCAGCGCCAATTTAAAACCATCACGAGATGTATCCATGAATCGACCCTCAAGGTCCTCTTTATTTGCAAAAGCCACAGAGTGCACGACGGCGTCTAGTGAATCCCATTTTTTTCCTAACTCTGAAAAACATTTTTCGATTTCTTGATCTGAAGAGACATCGCAAGGGTAAATGAACGGGGAGCCAAGACTCTCTGCCAATGGGCGAACTCTGGATTCCATTTTTTCATTCACATAAGTGAAGGCCAATTCAAACCCTTGGGCATGAAGAGACTGGGCAATTGCCCAAGCCAAACTTCTTTCATTTGCTACGCCAAAAATAATTGCACGTTTTTTTTCTGTTTTTTTTTCTGTTGTCATAACTTTGTCCTTTTCCCAATTCAGTAGTCGTTATTGTGACGACTAAAATTTTTCTTCAGGTGTCAAGAATCTCCATTTACCTTCAGGGAGATCATCAAGAAGTACATTACCGATTCTTAATCTCAAAAGACTAAGCACTTGCAAACCTACAAGCTCACACATTCTTCTGATTTGTCTTTTTTTGCCTTCTGTTAATACAAAAACCAAAAAATCTTCTCTGGTCTGCTTAATTCTTGCTCTTTTTAAAGGCTTTCCATCTAAATGTAGACCGAATTCTAACTTTTTAATGATCTCAGGTGTCACGGTTCCACTGACGCGAACCAGATATTCTTTTTCGATATTTGAGTCTTCCCCGATCAATTGTTTTGCAATTGTTCCATTCTGCGTAAAAACAATAAGTCCTCTAGAGTCAATGTCCAGTCTCCCAGCAGGAGCCAAACCGTCAAAGTGTTCTCTTTTTAATTTTTCCTCACCTAAAAATTGATTTTCCTTGGTAATTAAAACCACAGCAGGTTTGTGATCGTCTTCAGGTTGGCCAGAAACATAACCAACAGGTTTGTTGAGAATGATTGTGGCTTTTTCAGATTGTTTTTTTTGTGCCTTTTCAACTAACTCAATATGCTGAGTGGGATAAACTTTGACTCCCAATTCACGAACGATTTCACCATCGACACGAACCAGCCCCTTTGCGATATATTCATCTGCTTCACGACGAGAACACAGCCCCTTAAGAGCCATTGCTTTATTTAGTCTCATTTTTTCTTGTTTTGAATTTTTACTTTCCGCCGTCATGGTGTTTATACTATGCATTATTAAGAGTAGTAATCAACTATATTTTATTTGATATTGAGTCATCAAAGACCTAACTTTGTTCTATAGACACTTAAACATCAAAAGGATTCACTCGTGAAAGATATTCAACCCACATCACTCATCGATAAAGTTAACAATCAAATCAACAAAAACAAAACGGTTGTCATTGGATTTCTTGTTTTGGTTTTAGTAGGAATTGGTGGCTACTCAATTTACTCCACCTATAATCACAAGTACGAAGAAAAAGCTCAGTCTGCTTTTTTTGATGCAGAAAGATTGCATGCTGCTAACCAAGTTGCAGCTCAGCCTACTAAAAATCAAACAGCGAAAGATACACCTCCAACAAATGTAGATACAAAGCAAGTTGAAGAAAAGTTAACCTCTATTATCATAGAGTTCCCAAAATCAAGAGCCAGTGTACAAGCTTCCATCTTGTTTGCAGATATTCTTTTACAGAAAAAAGACTCAGCAAAGGCTATTGGAGTACTAGAAAAAGAATTTTCAAACTACTCGGGACATTTGTTAGACTCAATGCTTGCGCTAAAACTTTCTGGAGTTTACGAGCAAAACAGCCAGTGTGATAAAGCTCTTCCTGTCTTAGACAAAATTTATAAATCTAAAGTTTCAGAATTGAAACCTGAAGCTTTGCTCAGAACAGCTCTGTGCGAAGAAACTCTTGGTCAAACAGACAAGGCCAAACAATCATACCAAAAACTTGCGACAGAATTTTCTGACACAAGCCAAGGACAACAAGCTCAAAAGTTTCTTAAAATTTTGTAGTAGTCACAACAGTGACTACTACATCAGGGATAGGCAGGTTAGGATCATGAATAAGAAATTTTCAAAATACTTATTAGCATTTTTATTTTTATGTGTTTCATGTTCGACTCTTACTTCTAAGCAATCTTACTTTTTAGATACCAAGACAAACTGGGTAAGATCAACTCTTCGCGAAGAATATCTTGGACCAAAACTAGTTCACTCGATGTCACCTACGTTAATTGAAGACACTATCTTTCAAGGCAATGCCGCAGATGGACTGGTAGCTATCCATCAAAAATCTGGAAATATTCTTTGGAGAAAAGACATTAAGAACGGTGTGAATTCTGGTGCTGTTCAATACAAAGACAATGTTTACTTTGGCGGAAACGATGGCCAATTCTATGCTTTAAAGGCCTCTAAC
Organism: Bdellovibrionota bacterium; assembly: GCA_040386775.1. Lineage (NCBI taxonomy): Bacteria > Pseudomonadati > Bdellovibrionota > Bdellovibrionota bacterium. Next base: position 219,655 of record JAZKEU010000008.1, read on the forward strand.
GGCCAACTTGTATGGACTTTTCCAACTCAATCAGAAAGTTTATCGGCACCTGTTCTTGATGGATCTAGTATTTACTTTTTAGCAGGCAATGGAACACTCTATTCTTTAGACGCTGTCACTGGCAAAATGAATTGGTCTTACGCTCAAAGGGACAACTCCAGCATCAATATTCGTGCGGCTTCCAGTCCAGTTGTGGATGGAAACTTTCTTTATATTGGATTTAGCGATGGAACATTCTCATCTTTTGATAAAAAGAATGGTTTTTTAAAATGGGAAAGAAATATAGCGGCTCCACAAGACCGCTTTAAGGACGTTGGATCATCACCGACAATCAGCGGTGAAAACATTTACGTATCAACTTACGGCGGAAGTTTATTTTCAATTAAAAAAACCAGTGGAGAAATCAATTGGAAATCAGATGAAGGCAGTTCATCTGCGGCAACAACTGTTGCCGATAAAATCTATTATTCAACGACAAACAAAAAACTCATTGCTTTGGACAAACAAACCGGAAAACAGCTTTGGGCATATGCAATCAAAGAAGGCGTTGGAACAAAGCCTCTCGTATACAAAGACTTAGTGATCATTGGAACGTCAGAAGGTCCCGTAGAAATTCTTTCTATGATCGATGGCAAACTGGTTAAGCAGTTTGCCACTGGGTGGGGAATTTCGGCTCCCATCACTATAAATACAGTCACCGAAGATATTTTTATTATGTCTAACTACGGCAATATTTATTCTGTGAACCTCAAATGGAAAAAGCCTTCCAATCAATGGCCATGGGAGAAAAAAGAATAATGAAAAAATTATTTTTTACAGCAATAACTTTAAGTTTAATAACAGCTGCGTGTTCTTCAAAGCCATGCCGTGAAGTGAATATGAGCGGTGTTCCTGAAAGCATTCAAGTAACAAGTGCTGCAAAGAATGTTTTGGTTTATAAGTACGACGGAACAAAACAATGTGGTGAAGGCCAAGAAGTTACTTTGGATGCTATGAGCAGACAAATGAGAGACATTAAAATTATTTCTATGAGCAAAAAACATGACGGAATGATGCGTATCCAAGTTTGCGGGGCACCCACGGGGCACGCCAACGTTTACGAAATTTCAGATGCCGACGTAAGCAAAGCCAAATCTTATGGCTTTTTACCTTGGAAATTTTAGCACGCACACATTAGAAGTTGATAATGATAAGAGTAAATCAGGAAATAGCAGAATTTAAAAATCTACCCAATGAGTTCCGCAAGAACGGCTATTTTGTTGTATCCAAAGATGACTATGCTTTTGTTGTGAGTTCAGAAGAATTTCCTAAACCTTTCCAAAATGCCCAAAAAGAAACAAAAAAATATGAATTATTCTTATCAGCACTTTTACATGGAAATGAAGTGGGCGGAATCCAAGTTCTAAATCATTTTGCTAAAAAAATTATTACGGACAAAATTAAAATCCCTCACTCTTTTTTCTTTTGTCTAGGCAACATCGAAGCCGCTCAAAAAGGTGTACGCTTTATTGAAAGAGACCTGAATAGATCTTTTTTAGCACCTTCCACAGAGTTATTAGAAGAAAAATTAGCAGTTCGAATCAGCAATTATGTAAAAGACTGCGCTTACTGTATCGACATTCATCAGACCAATCAGGATGCAGTGACTCCTTTCATGATTTTTATTTACACGTCAGAGAAAATGAATTTTTCAAGACACATGGATGCGCAAATTCCAGTTATTGTTTCTGTAGAAGAACGACATAAAGATGGATCCACATTGGATTTTTACTGCTACAAACACAATATTATTAGCACAACGCTGGAGTTAGGAAAAACTGGCTTTCATGAAAAACAAGCAGACTTTGGAGTAGCTTATTTATCCAATTTCTTAACTTTACCTGATCTTCACAAAGAAGAACCTTTTAAGAATGTTTATCGTGTTGCAGATACGATCTATTGGTTTGATGACCGAATAGCACTCCATCCCGGATACAATAATTTTTCTATGATTAAAAAAGGTGAAGTTCTTGGAAAAAAAGGTGAGGCGGATTATCCATCTCCCTATGACGGCGTAATGCTTTTTCCTAAATACGGAGATATCGCTCTAAAAACCAAAGAAGTATTCACCATCGCTCAGTCGGTATTGAGCTTTGAAGATCTAAAAAAACCTAAAGATGCAAAATAATAAATACACCAACAACTTAAAAACCTGTGTCGATCAAATTGTTGGCCAAATTCTAAAGTCTTCTAAAAATAAAATCATAGTAGCGACTCCATTGGGCCTGGGAAAACCCAACGTACTACTCAATGCTGTTTACAATGAAGTAAAAAATAATCCTTCGCTCGAATTGGAAATTCATACAGCATTATCGCTGGCTCGCCCAAAACCAAAAAGTGATCTAGAAGCCAAGTTTATAAAACTTTTTATAGAAAGGCAGTTTGGAAAAGACTACCCAGACCTCGAATATGTTTCAGACTTAAAATCCAATAACCTTCCCAAAAATATCTCTGTCAACGAATTCTACTTTCAATCCGGAGCTATGATAAATATTGAGCAAGCACAAAGGCATCTGACCAGCGTGAACTACACTCATGTTCCAAGAGATATGGCGAGCCGGGGAGTGAATGCCCTATTACTTTTGATTGCCGAAAGAACTGTTAACGGTAAAAAAGAATTCAGCTTAAGCTGCAATCCCGATATTACTTTAGATTTACTTGATGCTTTAAAAAACAATCCTCCTCTCGTCGTCGGCGTGACTCACCCCGATTTACCATTTCTAGAAGGAGAAGCTCATGTTTCGGAAGATCTTTTTGATATTATCTTAGAAAATCAAAGTAACCACAAACTTTTTGCTATTCCAAAGGCCATAGTGAGCGATACCGATTTTGCGATCGGATTTCACGCAAGTACATTGATCAAAGACAATGGTACTTTACAAATTGGCATTGGATCTTTGTCTGATAGCTTGGTTTATAGCACGATCATCAGACATCAAAAGACTCATGTTTATAAAGACCTAGCAAATAAACTTATCATTTCAGATAAACATAAAAACCTAATTTCAAAAGTTGGAGGAATGGATTCTTTTAAAGAAGGACTATTTGGGGCAAGCGAAATGGTCATGGATGGATTCATGCATTTACGTAAAGCTGGAATTCTAAAAAGAACCGTGGAGGATAAATGCTATCTTCGAGGTGCATTTTTCTTGGGCTCGAGCGAGCTCTATTCTTGGTTAAAGAATTTATCTCAAGAGGATTTCCAGGGAATTGAAATGACCCGGGTGACCAAAATTAATGATCTTTACGGAGAAGAACAAAAGCTAAGAAAACAGCTCGTGAACGCAAGATTCTTCAACACATGCATGAATATGAGTCTTCTTGGTGCTGCGGCTTCAGATGGACTTGAGTCGGGGCAAATTGTCAGTGGGGTTGGGGGACAATATAATTTTGTAGCCATGGCTCACGAACTTGAAAATGGCAGATCTATTTTAATGTTGAGATCGACTCGTACAAAAAATGGAAAGACATCTTCTAATATTGTCTGGGGTTATGGTTATTGTACGATCCCAAGACATTTAAGGGACATCGTTATCACAGAATATGGCGCTCGCGATATCCGAGGTAAAAACGATGAGGATGTTATTATCTCTTTAATCCAAATCGCGGACTCTAGATTTCAAGATGAATTAATTGAAACTGCAAAAAAGTACGGAAAGCTATCAAAAACCTACCATTTAGACCCAATATTTAAACAAAATCTTCCAGCAAATATTTCGAAAGCTTTTGAATCTATTAAAAAAGAAGGTCTTTATAAGCCATTTCCTTTTGGCTCAGATTTCACAGATGTAGAAGAACGTATTGTATTTGCGCTAAAAAAGCTCAAGAACAAATCAAAACTAGGATTGGTGATTGAGTTAGCAAAGTCCTTATTCAGCCGCATAGATCCAACAGAGTACAAAGAGGAACTGACAAGAATGGATCTTTTGCAAACCAAAAGCTTTAAAGAAAAAGCCTATCAAAAGTTGTTATTATTAATGCTCAAGTGGTCTTAATACACATTACTGATAAGTTATATTATGTTACACAATGAGTTAGTATGTAGTTGATTTTACTATGATCCTCACGTAAATTTTAATGAACAGGCGAAATCTTAAAATACCTCAGCAAGGATCATATGGGCTTAATTTCAGCAATTACTTCTTTTGTCTTTGGAAAAAAACCTAAACTAGAATTCACTAAAAATGGACGTGTCTGTCATGACCATCCTGAAAAAAAATGGGAAGATTGGAAAAATAGATTCCGTCAAAACCCAGATTACAATTGGAGAAGTCATTCAGGTACCAAAGGTGTACCTCAATTGAAATCTAAAAAAATAAAATAGTGACTAAAAAAAACATTACCGTCATTTCACTAGTTCCTTCATGGACTGAAACTCTTCTCGAGTGCGGCGTTAATGTGATTGGCAGAACTCGTTTCTGTATTCATCCATCAGCTGAAGTCGAAGACATTCCTATAATCGGCGGCACCAAAGAAGCTGACTGGGACAAAATCAAATCCATGGAACCTGATTTTGTATTGATGGATAAAGAAGAAAATACCAAAGAAATGGCAGACGAGTGTCCCTGCCCTACGATTTTCACGCATGTTCAGTCATTGAATGATGTCTCCGTAGCACTTTTAACTATGAGTGAGAAGCTTGAGAACGAAAAGTTATTCAACCTTGCGGGCCGATGGCAAGCTCTCGCACAAACTCCAAATTTTGCGGTGAAAGACTTAAATAAACTTCCAGGACTTATTCAATGGATTCGACATCCTGAAAAGAAAATTCAAAAAATTCTCTACGTTATTTGGAGAAATCCATGGATGACGGTAAATAGAGAAACCTTTATTTCTTCGGTTTTGACAAAACTTGGAATCGAAAAATACTTAGTGGATTTTGAAGAAAAATATCCAGAAATAGATCTAAAGGATTTCAATTCAGATACGACATTATTGCTTTTTTCTACAGAACCATATCCTTTTGAAAAGAAAGTGGCGGAAATAAAAATGCTCCCCTTTCCTTCGCTGATCGTGAATGGGGAGTGTTATAGTTGGTTTGGATTGAGATCTTTGATTTTCTTAGAAACTCAAGAGCAACTCTTTAAACCCAAGAAACGACTTTTTAACATCGTTTCTCGGTGAAGTTTAAATCTTTATTTAAGTGAGTACCCTTTTCTTTGCATATCATTCATGATTTTAGTACTTACAGCCTGATTATTGATTTCGCCTTTAGCCAGACCTATATAACGAGAAGCCGTAAAAGAACTTGCATCATTACCACGAACCAAGAATGCACCTTTTCTTGAAACAATCATTTCAAAATCATTGTCCAACAATCCATTCCAAGAATAAGTTACTTTCTCAATTCCATAAGGTTTGCTTACGCGAACAGTTAGACGTTTATCGGTACATTCTTCGATATTACCTTTAACTCCGTTAACGATAAGAATGTTTCCAGAATTTGAAACACCGCTGACAGGCTGTTGAATGTTTGCACCAATTCCTGTTGTATTGTTATTTTCTTTACCAGAGATTGAGCCACGATAAGCCATTTCATCAGACTTCACTATTTCATTAAATTGAGATACGACGTTCTTTGATTGATTTTGACTTAATAAAGTTGCTTCTATAAATACTGACAATGTACTCACTTGATTTGATGAATCCAAAATGTATTTGTTCATTTTTTCGAGATCCATACATTTCCCCATATCAGCCGAAGGTACCATAGCTCCACTAGATTGAACGGTGTCCTGCGTAGATGTGTTTGCATCAACGGCCTTCGTCGTTTGCGATGTTGTCGCTTTAGGAATTACGGCAACGGATTGAGTTGACGTAGATTTTGGTGCCTCGCGAACTGCCACTTTGGAAGAAGAATCTTTACAAGCTAATGCTTTGTAATCTTCTAAATCATAAACATAATTTTCTTCACTAGATGAGTCATCTGGAAGCTTACAGATCAATTTTGGCTTTTTAGGATTTTCTTTTTTGCAGTCCACTGAAATGTTTTGCTTACAATCATTTTGTTCTTCTGGTTCTGAATCATTTGGTGGTACCGGATTGATGGGACCAACTATTACCTGTCCACCTTGTTGAGATGTCCATGAACCTGAATCACGTTTTCTCTTGCTTGCATGGGAATATCTCTCCCAAGTCCCTTTAACCTGAACAGCACAACCTTGTTTGTAGTAACAATTGGATCTGATTTCAGGAACGCAGTAATTAAATGTCATCGCGAAGCTCTGACAATATTGAATAAAATTTTGTCTTACAACCATTGGGTTACAAAGTCTTTCACCATCTCTTGCTAACCAACCACAATAAGACCTGAGGTCTGAAAACATTTGACCCGGGCCTTGGCAATTGGCTTGGCTTGGAAGTTGATATCCTGGCATTGGTTGTGGACCATTAGGGTAATACCCATTACCGTACATTTGATCCGTTGGCGTCGTTCCATAAGGAAGTTGCGGCTGAGGGGTCGAATTTCCGTCTTTCTTTTTGCTACAAGCGACGAAAAATGTTACTGCCAGAACCAATATAACTAAGTTTAGCATTTTCATAAAGCTCATCTCCGTTAGTTTCATTTTAAAACCATCATGTAACTATTACATAGCAATGACCAGACCAAGAGGCATATTTATACCTCTTCGTAGGGCTTGATTTATTAAGCTGTCATTAAGGGAATATTAAGCAAAACCGATACATTAATGAGACAACAATTGCCCCTTTCCAAGAAGGAAATAGGCATTTTTAAAGGGATTTTTAGAATGAAAAAGTTAATATTCGTTGGGGCTTTATCTTACCTGGCAGTTTTTTTATTTGTTTCGTGCAGTCCTCAAGAGGGAGAAATATTCCATGGAGCTTTGGGTTTAAATGAAGCCCGGGTTATTGTTTCTTCTTCTATTGCTGGATCACAACTTATAACTATGTTTGATCAAGATGGGAATTACCTTAAGACTCTATATGATTATACGGATATCGCCGGCACTCCAAGAGGTTTGGCAAAGCACTCTGCGATCAGCTTTATTGCGGCTATTGATGGTCTAAACCAGTTCGATATCCTGAGTATTGATGGATCGAGATCCGTATGGTCTACGCACACTCAAGTGACCGCAACTTTTTACGATATGATTCAAGACTCCGCCAACAATATGTATGCTATTGAAGTTGTAACGCCCGCGTCTAACAATCAGATAGAGAAGTTTGATTCGATGGGAAAAAGAATTCCTATCTCCGCAACCACCGCTTATATCAACAACGCCTTAGGAGGATGTACACTGAGCACACCAACATCCATGGCCATTAATTCTAATGGCCAATTGACAGTTGCTAATAACGTTACGAGTACTATCAGTGTTTATAATCTAGGAGCAACACCAACATGTGCGGTACAAACAGCCTTCGGAAATAACCCGAGAGGTTTACTTGCCCACAGTAACGGCTCTTTATATGTAGTGACGATAGCCAATGCACAGGAAACTCTTTGGAGAGCAGACTCCCAAGGGGCAAATGCTCAGTCTCTTTTTGCAAACAACATCACCATTCTCCAAGATGGGTTTGCAATGGCAGAGCTTCCTAACGGAAATATTTTAGTATCATCTTTCGGAACAGATTCCATTGTAGAATTCACTGAAGATGGTACTTACGTTAAAAATTTTGCAAAGTCTGCATACACCAATGATGTTTACGATATTCTAGTATTAGGAGGAAATTAAGGTGAAGATCTTAATCTCTATCATTACACTCTTAGCAACGCTACCTGCCTTTGCGAATTTTAATAATTCATTCTTAGATGGAAGCCTTGGTTATCCTTTCGATCTTTCAATTGAAAACCCTGATGGGACCATGGCTTACTATGACGGCTTCGCTTTCAAAACCGCCTTTCATTATAACTTTTCAGATAACAGAAGTGAAACTGCCTATGGCTTTTCATTTCATTATAAATACCTAAAGCTCGATAATACAAAAAAATCCACTGTTTCTGAGACGGCCATTCATAAGGGCGTTGGGGTGGGGATCTTTGCTAAGGTCTCAGGGTTTTATCTAGGCGTTAATTATTCTATTATGAAAGCTACTCACCAAAGCTCTGGAAATGTTTCAGCATTGGATGAGTTCAAATATAATCCCATTACCGCAGAATTGTCTTATACGGTTCCCTATGGAAATATGATTGAGATTGGTCCTGGAGCTTCATACTCTTTTGCTGACTTAAGTAAAACTGAAACCGGTTTGTCTAAAGATTCTTCTTACAAAGAAAAGATCGTTTGGCTGAAAATCATCTTCTTCTTTAAATAAAATTCTTCATGAACAATATACAATTTTAATCCTTTTCAAAAAAAATCAAGTATAACTCTGTCATGAAAAGAATTGTGGGGATTCTAATTGGGGTAATGCTATTTGGTAGTTTTGCTAGCTTAAGTCAAGCTGGTGAATTCAAAGACTGCTCTTCTTTCATTGAAGAATGTATTGCGCAGTATTCCCCTTATTCATCTTTTTATATAAATTCACCTCAAAATACTAAAGCAGTGGTTTTAGTTCATGGCCTGACAGACTCCCCTTATTTCACAAAAGACCTTGCCCTGCTTTTAAATCAGAACGGCTATAATGTTTATTCTGTCCTTCTCTCTGGCCACGGAACTAAGGTGGAAGAACTTTTCGAAATCACTTCACAACAATGGCTGATGGATATTGAACAAGCAATTCTATTTGCTCTAAAAAATTCTCGCGTAAAAAAAGTTGCCCTTTCTGGTTTTTCCATGGGCGGAGTTTTGATCTCCTCTCTGGCTCAAGATCCCTATTGGAAAAACAAGATCTCCACTTTGATTCTTATGGCTCCTGCTTTTAAAATCAAAAAAAACTTAGGTATAGTAATGTGTGCTTCGGGTGCTTACCGCTTAAAAACTTGGGCCGCGAATAGTCCCGAAAAATCTCCTATTCGTTACAACCAAATGCCTTTTTACTCTGTATGCGAACTAACGGACCTCAGTGCAATTGTGCGAAAAAATGCAAAGTCCATATCTACCCCTGTCTTTATGGTGGTTACAGATGGTGATCAAACCATAAATACGCAAGCGGCAATAGAAACACTCAGAGATATGTCCTCAAATGACAAAAAATTATTTTATATTAAAAATCTAAAAACCTCTCACACTGATTTGGTTTTTAGAAACGACCCTCTTGCCAAAAAAAAGAACCCCCAGTTTGATCAAATGGGTCAAAGAATTATCCAATTCCTAAAATAGAAGCTTGTCCGCAGTACCCTCTTTAACTCATAATAAGAGCTGTTGGCTAATCTACAGGCGAGGGTTTTTATGAGTTCGAAATTATTCTGGATTGATCTTGAGATGACCGGCCTTGATGTAGAAAAAGAAGTCATTATCGAAGCCGCTGTTATTGTAACAGACTATAAATTCAACGAACTCGAGACCTACCACGCCGTCGTTAGACAACCAAAGACCTATCTAGACAAGATGGACGAGTGGAATTCAAAAACTCACAAAGAATCAGGTCTTTTAGAGCAAATACCTAATGGAAAAGATCCAGGTGTCGTAGAAAAAGAACTCGTAGAGCTCGCTAAAAAGCATTTCGGCACAGAGAAAGTCGTAATAGCTGGTAATTCCATAGGACATGACAAGCTTTTCTTAACCCATCACTTTAAGGAATTTGCAAAGCTCCTACATTACAGACTTTTGGACGTGACTTCATGGAAACTAGTCTTCAAAGACATGCTTAAAATCAAACACGACAAGAAAAATACTCACCGCGCCCTGGACGATATTCGTGAAAGCATCGATGAATTAAAACACTATATGAAATTCATCAAAACTGATTCAAAATAGAATCATGACTATATTGATTTCGATTCTATTGACCTTATCTAATTTTGTACAGGCAACTCCCGCATGTTCGACCACTCCACAAAAAATTGCCGGCATTGAAGAGATTTGCGACGAAGCTCTACCAAAATGTATCGCTGAAGTTGGCGGAGCCGAAAAAATTGCAGCCACTCTAAATGATTCTAAAAATAAAGTTGATACTGATGAACTCTTTACGAGACTCATTTTTGCGGAAAGCTTAGCTTCCGGTTGCAATATCAATGATCCAGAAATTTTTGAAAGCATTGCTTGGACCTTAAGAAACAGACTCGCTAGAAAAAAAATGTATGGAGGAAATAATGATGACCGTTCGGTTGCATTTAAACCCCAACAGTTTAGTTCCAGCACCGGCCCATGCGATGTTTCAAAGAGAACTGAATTCTTTTGTCCTACAAAAGATAAGGAGTTCGAAGCTGTATGGCTAAAAGCCTCTCAAGCCTGGGCAAAAACAAAGACTGCAAAAAATCCTATCCCAACGGTTCGCCATTATTTTTTTTCAAAGCATTTTGATAAATCAGCGCCCAAAGGTAAGAAATTTCCGGATGGAACAATCGGTTGTCAACATTACAAAGGCATACCTGCTAGCTGGGAAAAACCTGGAGATAAAGTTAAATCCATCGGCACCTGCGCAACATTCCACAACGTGAAAGAATAAAAAAACCCAAAGCTTTCACTTTGGGTTTTCGTTAAATCAGAATGTAAATTCTAATTAATATCTATAATGCTCTGGCTTATAAGGACCGTTTTTATTCATTCCAAGATACTTCGATTGTTTATCAGAAAGCTCAGTCAAATGAACACCGAGTTTACCAAGGTGAAGCTTTGCCACTTTCTCATCAAGCTCTTTTGGAAGTCTGTAAACTTTAACTTCTTTGTACTTAGCCGTATTATTGTAAAGTTCCATTTGCGCCATAACTTGGTTTGTAAATGAGTTACTCATTACAAAGGATGGATGTCCCGTACCGCAACCTAAGTTCACCAGACGACCTTCAGCCAATATAATTACATATTTGCCATCTTTTAAGATGTGCTTATCAACTTGTGGTTTGATTGTGTCTTTCTTAGAGTTTTTGTTAAGCCACGCCATATCGATTTCGATATCGAAGTGACCAATGTTACAAACAATAGCTCCGGGTTTCATCGCTTTGAAATGTTTTTCCGTGATGATATCGCAGCAACCTGTTGCCGTGACAAATATGTCAGCCTCTTTACAAGCTTCTTCCATTGTTACAACTTGGAATCCATCCATAGACGCTTGAAGCGCACAGATCGGATCGATTTCAGTGATGAGAACTCTTGCTCCAAAACCTTTTACTGAATATGCAGAACCTTTTCCAACATCTCCATATCCAGCCACAACTACAACTTTACCAGCAAGCATAACGTCTGTTGCTCTTTTGATACCGTCCGCTAGAGATTCTCTGCAACCGTAGAGGTTATCGAATTTTGATTTTGTTACTGAATCGTTGATATTGATAGCGGGAACTTTTAATTTTCCAGCTGCATGCAATTTTTCAAGGTTATGAACACCTGTTGTTGTCTCTTCAGAAAGACCGATGATTTTTTTGATGAGTTTTGCAAAACGTGGCTCATGCATCATGTTCGTAAGATCACCACCATCATCGAGGATCATGTTAAAACCTTCTGGCCCCCAACCGGTGATAGTTTGTTCGATACACCATACGAATTCTTCTTCAGACTCACCTTTCCAAGCAAATACGGGAATTCCCGCTGCTGCGATGGCACAAGCTGCGTGATCTTGTGTTGAAAAGATATTGCAAGAAGACCATCTGATCTCTGCGCCTAATTTAATTAATGTTTCGATTAATACTGCTGTTTGAATTGTCATGTGGAGACAACCTGCGATTCTTGCACCTTTTAAAGGTTTCTTTTTTCCGAATTCAGCCACTAACGACATTAATCCTGGCATTTCTGTTTCTGCGATTTCGATTTCTTTTCTTCCCCACTCAGCAAGTTCTTTGAACTTCTTGGGGTCATTCATCGCTTCTTTACAAACTTTGTAGTCAGGTTTTTTATTTTTAGTCATAGGTAGTCCTTTAAGAGTTTTTGCAGTATCTAACATTTTATCTCCGGTGTTTTTTTATTTAGTGCTCACTCCAGTGAGCACTGTTTAAGGTGTCGTTAATATCTCATAGCCTGTGTCGGTGATCAACACTGTGTGCTCGAATTGTGCGGATAGCGCACCATCTCCTGTTTTGTAGTACTTTATACTCGACCCAGGAATGTCGAATTCTATAAGCTCTGAATCTGTTTCGTTGATCATGGGCTCAACTGTTATGCAAGTGAAGGGCTTTAAGATCTCGCCACGGCCTTTTTTGCCAAAAGAAGGTACAAACGGGTCAAGATGAAAGTTCCTACCAATACCGTGCCCACCGATCTCTTTAACAGCAGCATAACCAATTCTTGTGACATACTTATTGGTTTCAAAACCAATGTCGCCTGTGAATCCGTTAGGAGTAATGGCTTCAATGCCTTTAATCATGGCTTGTTCAGCCGCTTCCGTAAGTCTTTTTGCTTTATCGCTCACGTTACCTACAAAAAAAGTCTTTGAAGTGTCTCCATAGAAGCCACCAAGCAGTGCTGTAACATCCACATTCACGATATCCCCATCTTTCAATATGGTTTCATCTGGAAACCCATGACAAATTACATCGTTGATTGAGGTGCAGCTTGCCCACTTATAACCGTAATAGCCTATGGTCGCGGGAACGGCGCCGTTTCTTCTCATGAAGTCATCAACGATTTTATCGATTTCAATAGTCTTAATACCTGGTTTTACATATGGAGAAACGTGATCAAGAGTTCTTGCAGCCAACTGACAAGATTTTTTCATTTGCTTGATGTCATCAAGGGTTAATACTTGTGGTTTTTTATCGTAGGTCATTGAGAAATTTTATGTTACCGACTTTGAATATTCAATGAAATACAGATTTTAAGTAATTTTTGGACATAAAAAAACCCGTATATTGCTATACGGGTCCTCAATAAATTAAAAGTTATTCTAAACGACTATTTCAAGTGCTTAGAAACAAACTTTGTCATTTCAAACATAGAAACTTGGTTTTTCCCGAAGATAGGCTTTAATTTGCTATCAGCGTTGATGTTTCTTCTGTTTTTAGAATCTTGAAGATTGTTCTTCTTGATGTAAGCCCAAAGTTTTTTAACAACTTCAGTTCTTGGAATAGCTTTAGTTCCGATAACTTCAGCAAGAGCTGCAGACGGAGTTAAAGGCTTCATGAAAGCTGCATTCGGCTTTCTTTTAGTCTTAGCTTTTTTAGGAGCTGCAGCCTTCTTAGTTGCTTTTTTCATAACTTTCTTTGTAGCTTTTTTAGTAGCTTTCTTCTTTGCCATTTGTGATTTCCTCCATAAATGGTTGGTTTATTAGTTCGTGCTAGATAATCATAACTATTTAAAAGCTGTTGTCCAAAGAAAAATACAAAAAAAATCACTTTTTTTTCGTGGTGTCCCGAGAGCATGTCTCTATGGGTAGATAAAAATATAGGATTTTTCTCTCGAGAAATCGACTAAACAAGAGGATTTTCCCTCGAGAATTGATCAAAAATTTGCTTATTTTGCATTCATTTTGTGAGGCGGAAGAGCATTCTTAGAGTGTCGTAGCTCTCTGAAAGCACTCTGAAATCCTCTTGTGACTGCTTCTGCACAGAGGGGATTTCGTTAAAATGCCTATCGGGATGAAGCTTCATCGCAAGTTTTTTATAGTCTTTCTTCAAATCTGACCCGCTCATGCTCATGAATGATCTTGCACCCTGTGCGTAAAAAAACCTTACAGCAGTCTTGTCTTTTTCCAAGAGAATGTGAGTTAAGAACTCATTCAACTCGATTTTCTCCCTCTCAAGTCTTCGTGCTGCAATCACTTTTGGATCCTTCTTATATATAGAATAAGAAAACTCTCCCACTTTGGAGGAATGCTTTTGTCCTTGAGAGACATCCGGAGATATATCTGCGGGAGAGCTCAACCATCTCAACAACTCCGCACTCAAACCTGAATTTTCAGAGCGAGCGGAGGTCTCTTCTTCGGTTTCTCTGCCGATTTCACTTCTGTGAAGATCCTCTTTTTTAAGCTTTTCTTGAAGTATTTTACTGAACGAACTCATACCTCTTTTTCGGAGTTTCCCCTCTGGTAATGAGGCCAGGATTTCTAGAAATGATTTTACTTGTATTCATTGCCAAAATATCTCAAGCTTAATATATGAGTCGTCAAAACAACGTTAAGAGCAATCCTGCCAAACACATCCAGATTCCTTCTAATTTGAAGGATACTCTTATACAACTTGAGGGGACTTTGTCAGAGTGGGAAAAGATTTCCCCAGACGGTCAACCAGATATATCCAGCGAAGAGTCTAGACTTGAGCACGACAGAGAGGTCCTTGAAAAGGAGCTTCAAAAAAAGGCTCGAGTAATACTCAATCAACTCAAAGATCAAATCGAAGAACTCTCTGAATAATCGAGGTTTCCATGAGAGGCATTTTACTCGTTAACCTAGGCAGTCCCAAAGAACCCACTATCCCTGCTATTAGAAAATACCTGAGTGAGTTTTTGATGGATCCCTATGTTTTGCAAATGCCTTCGCCACTGAGAGCTATGCTAGTCTACGGAATTATTCTTCCCTTTAGACCAAAAAAGACCTTAAAAAATTATCTAAAAATTTGGACAAACGAAGGCTCACCGCTCATTGTTGAGAGTATAAAACTCAAAAATAAGCTTCAAAAGCATTTTTATAATAAAGATTCAGACATGCACGTGGAAGTTGCTATGAGGTATGGCGATCCCTCCTTTACCCAAGCTCTAGATGTCTTTCGCTCTAAAAATATCCGTGATGTACGAGTTATTCCTCTTTATCCACAGTATGCAATGTCCTCGACTGGAACTGTGGAAGCAAAACTCAAAGATCTGAATACAAAGGACTTTAACCAATTCTTTAATTTTAGTTTCGTAAAGGATTTCTTTAACGACAAAAAATTTATTAATCCTCTAATTGAGACTACAAAAATGCACTTAACAAATGCAGACTACGACCATTTATTAATTAGCTTTCACGGTCTCCCTAAAAGTCATCTAGGTGAGAAGGTAGAATCTAGTGTTTGCAAGTTTGAAGCTTCCTGCTGTGAAGCTATTTCTGAAAAGAACAGATACTGCTATCGAGCTCAGTGCTATGAAACCGCAAGACTACTCACTCAAGGCCTAAATCTTTCTAAAGACAAGTGGTCCGTGAGTTTTCAATCTCGTTTAACGAGAGGTTGGATTGAACCTTTCACGGATCAAATTATAGAAAATATGTCAAAAAACGGAATTAAAAACTTAGCCGTCGTTTGTCCTTCATTTGTCTCTGATTGCTTAGAGACTCTGGAGGAAATTAAAATTGGAGAAAAAGAACGCTTTTTACAAGCTGGCGGTGAGAAATTTTATTATATTCCATGTGTGAACGATTCGGATTCATGGGTTACAGCCTTAGGTGAACTGTAGTGGCATCTACTAAAACCACAAAGACAAAACGTAAATTCAAAAGAACTGACACTCCCTCTCGTAAAGAGAAAAAACAAGAAGACCCTTTAAGTACAAAATCTGACCGCAAGGGTGTTTTAGGTACCATTGAAAGCTTTTTAAGAAAATTTAGAAATTTTGCATTTCTTTTGATGCTTGCGCCTATTGCTGTTCTTTACATTTTTTGCATTGGTGTCTCTATCACGCCTGGAATTTTGATATTCAAAGAAATGAACGAATACGCAGCTGCCTATCCTGTTTTAGAACAAAGCTTTATTCTTGGGTTTTCGATTGCAGCAGGAATTATTTCTTTCTGGACGACAATGATTTTTATCATTCCACTTGTGAATCTCCCTTTTTTACCATTGGTACAGCCACAAAAAGGAACTTGGTTTTCTTTAAATGTGATTCCTTGGTATTATCATAATGCCTTAGCTCAACTTGCAAGATACACCGTGCTGGATTTTGTAACTCCAACGCCACTCAATCTTTTGTTTTATAGAATGATGGGAATGAAAATTGGAAAGGGTGTCGTGATAAATACATCTAATATTTCCGATCCATGTCTGATCA
This sequence comes from Bdellovibrionota bacterium, assembly GCA_040386775.1. Lineage (NCBI taxonomy): Bacteria > Pseudomonadati > Bdellovibrionota > Bdellovibrionota bacterium. The sequence continues at coordinate 235,647 of JAZKEU010000008.1, forward strand.
CACTCGAAGACTACGTCACCATCGGCGGCTCCGCTACGATCTTTGCTCATTACGGAATGAAAGGTTATTTGATCGTAGACCGCGTTCATATTAAAAAAGGAACAACGATCGGGTTGAAAGCTAGCGTAATGGGGGATGTGATCATCGGAGAGAATGTAATGGTTACCCCTCATACCGTGATAATGCCAAAATCTCGTATACAAAACGACACTATGGTGGGCTTCAAAAGCTCAAGTCCTAGCAATTAGATTTGGTTTGTATTTAAAATAAATTTAAAATTTAATACGAGTTATTCTATTCGCATCCATAGTGGCCGTACATCCTTCAGACTTTTTACAAACCAAAGTACGATGGCATTTTTGGGTTTCATCGAAAGTAAAATCTCCAATTATTCTTGGATCTGCACTATTGTTATTAGGAATGTCTCCTTGCCCTCTCACAAAAATACCTTCGACATCTAAGGTTTTAGCATTGAAAACAGGACTACCCGAATTTCCATGAAAGCAATCCAGATTTGTAGAGAAAAAAGAAGGATCACCATTTCCCAATACATTTCTGTCGGGAGAAATTTTTTGAGGAAGTCCCCGCGGAAAACCTAGCATAAATATTTTTTCTGAATCGGCAATTTTTCCGGACTTTCTATATTTTAACGGTTTCCTATCTTTAACTAACTTTGAAAATTTTAAAACTGCATAATCATCCGAAGAGCTATTCGGATCGAATACCAATTTTGCAGGTTTAATGCACTCATGAACTGAATTTTCACTCAAAATGATTTGAGTTTGGTTCTGAGAAGTCATTCTGTGATCAAATATAATGTAGTAATTTTCACAAAAGTTTTTTACAGCAACGGGACTCACGCAATGACCAGCTGTTACGCCCAAACCCGATTCAATAAGAAACCCTGAACAACGAGTTCCGACTGAAAACTGCTCAGCAAAAGGCTCTCCGGGACAAAGACCAACTGCATCCTTTAGCGCAGTTCTATTTGAAAACTCAAACTGACCATCACTGCGTTTCGTGAGATTTGCTTTAGGAATAAACGTAAAAACTGATTTAGCCAATTCTTGAATGGAAGGATTCTGGATTTCATAAAAATCAAGGCGTTTGTCTTTTTCAAAAACTAAAGCAAAAGCCTCACCTGCTATAAGAACAGGAAATAAGTAAAGTAATAATTTTTTAAACATAGCAATCCCCTTTGATTCATCTCATTTTAATTATTTTTTACTACCACCATGACAGTCTGGAGATTCGAAAGCAGCTTGTTCTTTGACATACTCTTCTGGAGTCAACAGTCTCATCGTCAGTGCATGCACTCCGTTTTTAAGCTCCTCAGTAAGCAAATCATAAATTTTTCTTTGCCTTTGGACTCTGTTCAAACCCACAAACAGATCACTCACAAGAAAAAGCTTAAAGTGTGTTTCCGAGTTTTGAGGAACTGAATGGTTATGACTTTCATTAATTAGCTCAACAAAGGAAGGTTTTAATGAATGAATTTTGTCTTCGATTTTATTTTGGATTTTCCCTTGAATCGCCATAGAGATATTATGTAACAGAAGCTTAAGTAAAAATCAATTTATAGAAATGACGTATTACCGGCGTGAGCTAAGTATATTAAAACCCCACCCAGCGCCAGTAATACAAGTATCCCCTTAAAAATCCCAATTACTAAATTCCCCACGAGCTTCAAAGATAGAGCACTGTTTTTGAAATGGCGAACTCAAATTTCAAAAACAAAACTCTTACAATGGTGTCTTATGAAATTAGTTCGTATGAAAAAAACGCCATATATATGGTTATTATCATAGCAGCCAAGGAATCAAACTACTTATTTCCATCAAGTTGCTTCATCAAATCCGAGAGCATTTTCTTTCTTTGATCGACCGCCAGAGGGCGATGTCCAGTGTTGAATCGTTGATAGTACTTGGGATTTGCCTCTTCGAGGAACCTTGAAGGAATTCTATAAACCCACTTCCCATTGATTTGGCGTTTTTGAGAGTAGGTCATAATAAGGTGCTGTTGAGCCCGAGTAATCCCTACATAAAAAAGCCTGCGCTCCTCTGAAATATCTCCACCCAATCTTTTGTGAGGTAAAATATCTTCTTCTAAGCCTATTAATATCACACAAGGAAACTCTAGCCCCTTGCACGCATGAAGGGTCATCAACTGAACTTCATCCTTTTCTCGATCTTCATCCTCTTGATCTCTTAAATCCAAACTCGTAATAAAATCATCAAAAGTTGGCAGATCACGTTTTCTTTTTTCAATAAATCGATCCATCCAACGAGCATAAGCTTCAACCAAATTCCAACGCTTTTGTCCCATCAACTGATCTTTAGAAATATCATTTAAAAGCTGCCTGTATCCGACTTGCTCCATGGCCTTCAAAAGTAATTGTCCAGGAGTGAAACTTGTATTCGTTAACATCTCTTTTTTTAAAGACTCTAAAAAGTTATATAGAGAATCGATTGTTTCCCCGGCCTTAGGACTCACACCTGCCAGTGCCCAGTTCATTGCGCATTTATAAAAAGTCGAATTGAGGGCTTTAGAGTTTTCTACGATTTTTTCTAAAGTAGTTTCTCCTAAGCCTCGAGATGGAGTATTGAATATTCTACGAAAATCTACATCGTTTGGCTTAAAAGCACATTTCATGTACCCATGAACATCCTTGACTTCTTTTCTTTCAAGAAAACTCATCCCACCAGAAATTTTATAAGGGATTTGTTTTTCTCTCATTGTAGATTCTAACAAAGCTCCTTGAGCATTCGCCCTAAAAAGAACAGCAATCTCTTTATTTTTATAACCCTTTTCTTTGAAGCTTTGAATTTCTCTAGCAACGCCTTCAATTTCTTCCATATCCAAATCAAATTTAAATACCTCCGGAAGAGCTCCAACAGAGATATCTTTATTTTTAGGATTAACTAAAATTTTACCATGTCTCTTATCATTTTTAGAAATCACATTATTAGCTAAATTTAAAATATGCTCCGTTGAACGATAGTTTTTTTCTAATCTTACCACCAAGCAGTCTTTGTATTTTTTCGGAAAATCTAAAATATTTTGAACTTGAGCGCCTCTCCAACCATAGATGGATTGATCATCATCTCCTACAACTGAAATATTATTATTTTTTTGTGAGAGAAGTTGCACAAGTTTCATCTGGCCAATATTCGTATCTTGGAATTCATCCACCATCAGTTGCTGCCAAGTATCTTGTTCCTTTTCGAGTACAGCGGGATGAGATTTGTAGAGATCAATCACCTTTAAAATCAAATCATCAAAATCGACAACTCCTAATAATTCCTTTTTTCTCAAATATTTTGGAAGCAACCACTCCGTTGTAATGTCGTATTCTTGATCTGTCTTAGATTCTTTTTGATTTACTTCTCTCCAACGAGACATTTGTGCGATCAAAAGATCTGGATCGAATTTATCTTTTTTGTAGAGATTGTAGTCTTTTAAAATTTCCCTAATAACTCCAGCTGAATCCTGCTGATCCATAATTCCAAAATGCTTCGGAAGATTAGCTTCTTTATGATAGGTCTTAAGCGTTCTCACACCAAAAGAATGAAAAGTCCCTGTATAGAGCTGCTTGTTCACTTTAGGAAAATTTTTACTGAGCTTAACTTCAACTCTATGCTTGAGTTCCCTGGCAGCCTTATTTGTAAAAGTAAGCACACACATATTTTCAGGTCTAGTGATACGTTCAGAAATCAATCTTCCTGTTCTTGCCACAAGCGTTGTGGTTTTGCCGGACCCTGCACCTGCCAAAATCAACATGGGCCCAAAATCATGTGCCACAGCTTTTTGCTGTTCTTCATTGAGTCCATCGTACCAATTCATATAGAACACCAATTCATTGCTATTTTTCCACTTCGATTATTTTCGAGAACTACTTTTTATTTTTATGGTCTTTGATGCCTTAGGTTTTCTTTTGTAGAGGTTAATAGATTCACCAATTCCTTTATTGAGAATTTCAATGCCCGAGAGATAAATTTTCTCTTTTTGATCTTCTAATCTTTTTTGCAATTTCTTAAGCGCTTTTTCGTCTTTTGGATCTAAAGTGCCAATAGATTTATAATTGTTTAAGAAACTTTTTTCTGAAATCATTTTTTTATCTAAAATCTGCGGCCACATTTTTGAGTCTACCAAACAACAATATGTTACGCTATTGGAGTAATCATGAAGAGGTGTAAAGGTAGTAATCAATTGAAACTCTCCATAGCTCGGATGTAGTTTCAACGCAGGCGAGTGCCACTGAGTTACGCCATACAGTCTTTCAATATTTGCATACCAAAGACCAAAAGCCTTTGATAAAAAACCCAAAGACTTGTACTGCTCTTTTTTATCTAAAATAGAATTCACCGATGCTAAATTGTGGGCCATCCATGTTCCCGTTTGAACCGTTGGAATTACTATAAATAAAGAGATAGGAGTCCATTCTTCCAACGGATTAACTCTTAGTTTTCTTTTTAATTTTACAGGCAGAGATTCCGTTCTCGCAGCAAAACCAGCAATGATTCCTGGTAAAACTCCGCAATCATAAAATACCCATGGCGGAGTTACCATTTGCTGTTTGCCAAAAGCAATCGCATCAAGATTCATAATCGCATGCCCAAAATGCGATTCTTTCATCTTTAATGAATCCTTAACTAAAAAATTATTACTGAACCAAGGAAACTCATGAAGAGATCCTGGTTGAAGAATCCTATTTTCTTGTCTAACAAAGACATAGGGCTTTATGTTTTTATCTGAGAGCCATTCAGGCTTAGGAATATTTTCGAGCATCATCCACCAGAGCCAATCTTACCTTCTTGTGGTGCAATCATTTGTTCAGGTCTAACGACCTCATCAAACTTCTTTTCATCCATAAGACCCAACTTCACCGCTTCTTCTTTGAGCGTAGTTCCGTTTTTGTAAGCTTCTTTTGCAATTTTCGCAGCATTGTCATAACCGATGTGAGGGTTAAGAGCCGTCACAAGCATCAATGAATTCTCTAAATGTTTTTTTATTTGCTTTTTATTGGCCTCAATTCCATCTAAACAATTTGTTCTAAATGAATTCACACCATCACTCAAAATGCGAATTGAGTTCAAACAATTGAATACAATAAGCGGTTTAAACACATTCAATTCAAGATGTCCCTGAAGCCCACCAACTGTGACTGCCATATCATTTCCAATCACTTGTGCGCAAACCATCGTAAGAGACTCACACTGTGTGGGATTCACTTTTCCTGGCATGATGGAACTTCCAGGCTCATTCGCAGGTAAAATCAACTCTCCAAAGCCCGACCTAGGACCGCTACCTAAAAGTCGAATGTCATTTGCAATTTTCATAAAACTCACAGCCAGAGTTTTTAAGGTTCCACTCAGCTGCACCAAGGCATCGTGAGCAGCCAGTGATTCAAATTTATTCTGACTACTCACAAAAGGTAGTTTTGTTTCGTTAGCGATTTCTTCCGACACCGTCACTGCAAATTTCGGATGGGTGTTTAATCCTGTCCCTACAGCTGTGCCGCCAATTCCCAATTCATATAAGAAAGGGAGATTCTGCTCTACACGCTTGATACCATTTTTAACTTGCACAAGGTATCCTGAGAATTCTTGTCCCAAAGTCAATGGAGTTGCATCCATTAAGTGCGTCCTCCCAATCTTTATAATTTTATCAAATTCTTTTACTTTTTTATCTAAACTTTTTTCGATGTCTTTAAGAGCAGGCAAAAGCTTGTGATGGACTTGTTCAGTCACTGCAATATGCATTGCCGTTGGAAATGTATCGTTAGAGGATTGGGCTTTGTTTACATCATCATTGGGGTGAATTTTTTTAGAACCTAATTTTTCACCCATCAGTTCGGTTGCACGATTAGAAATCACTTCGTTCGTGTTCATATTTGTTTGTGTACCACTGCCTGTTTGCCAAACCACCAAGGGAAAGTGAGCATCAAGTTTTCCCGCAATCACCTCATCTGCAGCAGATTGAATAAACTTTAATTTGTTCTCATCAAGAAGTTTTAACTTTGCATTTGCACGAGCCGCAGATTTCTTTAAAATTCCTAAAGCTCTGATCATCTCTCTTGGAAAATGGTCATTACCAATCTTAAAGTTTTGCAATGACCTTTGTGTCTGTGCTCCCCAATACTTGTCTGAAGGAACCTGAATATCACCCATTGAATCGTTTTCAGTTCTAAAACTCATAATATCCCCTGATTTTTATATTGTACATAAGTACAATAGTAACCCCTCTTCAGCGTGACAATATAAAAAGTGAGTTATAGAATGAGCGTCATATGAAGTATTGGCTAATGAAATCTGAACCTGATGTATTCTCCATAGACAACCTAGAAAAGAGCAAAACCACTCTCTGGGAGGGCGTGCGCAATTACCAAGCAAGAAACTTTATGATGAAAGATATGGCTCTGGGCGATCAAGTACTCTTTTACCATTCAAATGCCGAACCCCCAGGCATCGCAGGGATTGCGGAGGTATCAAAACTTCCTCTACCTGATCCTCTTCAATTTGACAAAAAAAGTGAGTACTTTGATCCCAAAGCCACCAAAGAAAAGCCCATATGGTACTGCGTAGAAGTGAAATTCAAAAAAAAATTTAAAAACCTATTTTCTCTGAGTGAAATAAAAAATGACAAGAATTTGAAGAACATGATTGTTATTCAAAAGGGCTCTCGCCTGTCCATCAACCCAGTTGACAAAAAAGATTTCGAGTACATAGTAAAGATGCTCTCATAGAGAGAAACCAAAGGAGACAGTAGTCGCTACAGCAACTACTAAAATAAGAAATGGCAAATATCATTGTATACTCAAAAAACTTTTGTCCTTACTGCGATCGTGCAAAAAATCTTTTAAATAGAAAAGGTGCGAAATTTGAAGAGAGAAATATTGACGGGAACGCAGAAGAATTAAAAAAATTAGTCGAGAAAACAGGATTGAAAACTCTTCCTCAAATTTTTATCAATGACAATTTGATAGGTGGATTCGATGACATGAATGCTCTAGACAAATTGGGAAAGCTTGATGCTCTTTTGAAATAAATATTTTTTGAATATTTACAACATAGTATTAAAAAAACATATACCGCTCTCACTCAAATCAAATATGGGATCTTTGGAGCCCCAAGAACTATTCGCAAACAAATAATTACTTATAGTAAAAATAAAATCTTTCGATTTGTATTTGTGAGGCTTTCTTCATAAAACATAAGTATTCCGAGGGGTCGGAATATTGGTTGGTAAGTGTTGGTTAGTAATGTGGTTTAGTTAGGTGCAAAGACCGGAAACGGTCATCAATCGTGGGGCTTATGAGAGTGGGCGTTCAAGGGGGTAGTGGTTTTAGATTTCAGGGATTTAAAACTATGATTAGGGGTACAGATCAAAATTCAAGACCTTCTGCAAACGTGAGTTAGTTGTTTGCAGAAGGTCTTTCTTTATTAAAAATTATTTTTTGATACAAAAAGGCGAATTTCTACTCTGCGATTTACAGAAGATTCCCTAGCTTCTTCCACAGGCTCAGTTCCTGCAAGCCATGACGTTCTGATCTTCTTACGATCAATACCAGAGTCTTTCATGGCTTCTAGAATAGCCAAGGCACGTTCCTTTGAAATATCTAAATTATCGTCTTCTGTACCTGTCTGGTCACTATGACCGATGATTTCTATACGATGGTATTTTTTTTGGTTTTTGAGAATGTCTGAAATAATTGTTTGGAAAGACTTTTGGTCTTCCGCTTCTAACTCTGAAGAATTAGGAGCAAAATTGAAAACTCTTTCAGTCATAACCAAAACAGTCGCTTCTTTGTTTTTGGGGCTTTGTTCAGGACTAGGCAGCCCTTGAACTGCGATATTTTTCGCCGCACATGAAGAAAGGAGTAATAAAAGTGCAAATAACCCAATTAGTTTCATCTGAGACATTCTATATAGCGAAAAATATTTGTCAATCCATCCAGAATCATCTAAAAGTTTATCCTAGTGCGCTCGTAGCTCAGTTGGTTAGAGTATGTGGTCGACATCCACAGGGTCCCCTGTTCGAGTCAGGGCGAGCGCACCAATATTAACCGAAGATGAGCCTAAGCTTGTGATTTTTTGTGGCTTGATATCACTAAGTGTTTATATATCAGCAACCTTGCAAGCCTCTCTCTTATGAAAAGATACCAGTTGTTTGAAAAATTTAAGTCTTTTCCATAGCTTTTGGCTGTTAGCTTAAGGATCTTAGCAAAGAAGATTGCTCTCTTTTGATGAAATTCATTAGTCACTACTAATAAATGAGCTTTTGAAAAATTATTTTTTATATAAACAAAAGAATCCCATGTGTTTAGAGAATTAGGATCAAGAAGGATATTTGCTTTTGGCAGCCTCCCTCTTAAATATTTTGACATGGCCGAGATTTCATTTTTATTCTTTTCATCACCGGTAAGAAGAATAGGAATACCAGGAAATGCGATGTACGCACGAACTGCAGCTTCCAATCTATCATTCAACAAAGGACTACTCACACGATCACCACAGCCTAAGACGACAATAAGTTCAGGATTCTGAAAGTTCACGTCTCTTCCAAAATAATAAACGATATATTCTGTAACCAAAACGAGTACCAGTAATCCTAAAATAAACATTTTCAATCCCAACTTATATGTTCTCTAAAAATGCATCAGTCCACCTAGAATATAAGTCCGCCAGGGGCATTTTAACACCATGGTCGGCCACTCTGTCGAAGGTTTCAAGACTAGCTCCGCATGAACGGATCAAAGAAAAATCTTCGGTATCATTTGAAACATTGATTGCGAGACCATGAAAAGCAATGCCTTTTTTAACTCTAATTCCAAAGAAAGCAATTTTGCCTTTTTTTGTATAGATACCCGGAGAATCTTCTTTCGCGAAAGTTTTAATTCCCAATTGATCAAAAAATGCGATTGTCGACTTCTGAAGTGCGCACAAATAATCTCTTACTGTTAAACCATATTCCGAAAGATTTAAGATTGGATATATAACAAGCTGCCCAGGAGAGTGAAGTGTGGCGTGTCCCCCGCGATCGACTTTATAATACTGAATATTAAGGTCTTCTAGAGAATCCAAAGTGATTTTAATTTCTTCTGAGGGCTCGGCACGTTTTCCTAAGGTGATCACAGAAGGATGTTCCACTCCTAATATAGTCATGGATTTTGGATTGAATTCGACTTGATTAACAAATTGATGCTGGAGTTCAAGGGCTATGGAATAAGACAGCATTCCTAGCCATCGTATTGATGGAGCCGGATACTCAGTACAGTTCGACTTTGTCGTTTTCTCTAAAATCGGCTCCAGAATGAACTACTCCTATGGCGCCATCTTTACCAAAATAGCTAACAATTTCAATAGTTCCTTTCATTCGACCTTCTGCGCGTCCTAAAAAAGTTCCTGTTTGTGGGTCAAAGATATCTTGCCCCTGATCCATCACCTTTAAAAGGTCCCCAACTTGGATTCCAGATACTCTACCTGCGTTGATGTAGATTTTTTCACCACGAACCATGGCTATGCGACCTGCCCAGGAGAGCTTTCTCATTGCCGCAGTTAAACCGGGAATCAAACTTTCAAAAGCTTTTTGAACAACTTCGTTAACAAGAACCGGATCATCTTCTAAATCCAAATTACTATATCCACGCTCTGCAAATCTTGTTGTCGTCGCCTCTACTGTTGCAGATCTAATTTCGTTGAAAATCTCTTTCTTACCGTCCACAGCAAAAGCTCTGATTCTAACTTTTGCTTCCACGATAACTTTGATTTTCCTAACGATTCCAACGTCATCACCAACTCTTTTCGTTTTCACTTCTAAGATCTGACCTTCAATAACTCCAGTAACACCTTGCCCCTGAGAAAGCTCACTCACTTTTCCGAGATCATATTCGTAGCCACTTTCAGGGCCTTTTTTAAAAGTTTCAAAATCTTTCGGAAAATCCGAGTTCTTAAGAACAATAAACTCTCCTGTTCTTAAAAGCTCTGTAACAAAAACTCTACGTGCACCATCTAAAACATTTTTTGATTTTTGATTTGCGACATCGACGAAAGGCAAAACAAAAACACGCTTCATCGGCTCATTAGAATTTCTAGCTTTGATGGGAACGTTTCTTTCTGTTGGACCTCTCTGAGGCAATGTGCACGAAGTTAAAACAAGTACTGGAATCAATAGAAGTTTTGAGAGTATTTTCATACTCTTAGGATAACAAAGTTATATAGATAAAATGAAGACCAAAACTACTATGTAGCCAACCTTGGTCTAGGAAAAGGACTTCTTCATGGAATCCACTAAAGCAATAAAACACTATTGAATCGTCCATGTTCTAGAATCAGTCATAAGCTGGGCTCTTTGAACCTCATCGCGGACTTTGGAGGTTTTATCTATTACTTTCACAGTTATTTTATGGGTTCCTGAAGTTAGCCTTAAACTAGCAACCGAGAAATTCAGTTTCTGAGCAGCATTCAGAATTTCATTTCCATTGAGATACCATCTTACATCCAAAGTGTGCCCTATAGGTTGCATTGGTGTGACTCTCAGAATTCGATCTTTTGGATAAGTTCCTGGAGCAGTCGCTGCTTCAATCGGTTTTACTTTTTTGTAAATTGAAAAAATCAATTGCTCTGAGTTCACTTCATAAAAAGGCAAACCCAAAGTCCTCATCTTGGAGTTTTCCGTAGGTCTGTATCCAGAATTTGTATAGCAAGTTCCTTCAAAAGTTTTTATATGATTCAGATCCAGCCAGCGAAACCATTTGGTTTTATTAGCTAGCATTTGTAAGGATGTCAGGCTTGATCCATTGGCTTTGGCTAGACATTCAGAAGAATTCGATCCTACATAGTTGTACTCATCTCCCAGCTTTCCAAAAGTATGTCCAAATTCATGAATTGCGGTTTCTATAGAACTTGGATTTCTTGAAGCCAACGTTCCTACGCCATCTCCCCAGTATCCTGCACCCCCATGCTTCGTGGAATTTGCAATGGCAAGAATCTGATCTACCTTCGGGGCGTTCGCTGCATATTGCTTTGCCTTTTGAATATTTACACAAAGAAGTCTCTCTATTCCACTGCACCAATAATTCATATCTAGAGCGGTGTCTCTCTTACGACCATTAGAAAGATCATTATCCACACCTGACTGAGAAGAAATCACATCTACCCTATGAACATTAAAATAAGATTTATAGGATTTTAAAGGTTCTTGATCTAAAAACTTATTAGAAATGTTTTGAGCGTCTTCTGCATATTGTGAGAGTTGAGATTTCGTGTAACCATCACCGATCAACACTACATTGACTCTGTTTTCTAAACCATTATTTAAAATTGTTTTTACTGAGCTTAATTGGTTGGCAATCACAATACCTTTTTCATATTCTTGAGCTAAAGGATCTAAAAAAATTTGATGATCATTGAATTCACCAAACTCATTTGTTCCTTCGTAATGAACATCTCCATCGTCTGTTACTTCTAAAATATTTTTAGTTTTTGTTTTTTGTAATCCGCATCCCGTAAGGATAAATGCGCTTAATAATAAGCAAACTAGACCCTTCAAACAGCCTCCACTTCACCGATGAGTTATGACTTTTTATATCGGTAAGTAGGTTAGAAAAATGTCGCATATTTCCCATGCCTTGGGGCAAAACAGACAAAGTGCTAGGCTCGGAGCAGCTTTTAATTCATATGAACTGGAATGTGGGTTGCAATTTATTGATTTGAAAAGAGGTATTTATGATTATAACTAAAGCTATTCGATTCTTTAAAATAGGTGTAGTCACTCTGCAAGCAATAACGATTGCCGCTGCTGTATGGGAAGCTTATAAAAAATCAAAAGACAAAAATAGTAATAATTTTGATAAACCTGATTCAGGAAGAAAATATGCCAAAGGCAAAAGAGATATTATAGACGAAACGTCTTGGCAATCCTTTCCGGCAAGTGATGCTCCTGCATCTAATAAATTCAATTGAACTCATTCAATTTAATAATAAAAAAAGCGCATGGAAAAAATCCCATGCGCTTTTCTAAAATAATTAGAGAATTAAGAAATAACTAGAAACGAGATTCCATCTCTCCCCTGTTAATTTCTTTTCTAATTATTTTACTGTCTTTCTCTGATACTGCGGTTACGTCTTTGGCTCCGCCTGATTGAAGAATCAATCTCGCCTTATTCATCCAATTCATGTCATCAGCATGAACAGAGAGAAGCATGGCCCCTTCTTTAACATAGCTCTCGTATTTTTTTGCTTCATCCTCCGGGATGCCTGACCCTACGAGTGCTCCTGCAACTCCTCCTACTGTACCGGCAATCCCTGCTCCAGCAATGGCTGCCATAATAGGACCTGCTGCTACAAAAGGGCCAATTCCTGGAATAGCTAGTGCACCTGCACCTGCCAACCATCCTAAAGCTCCGCCAAATGCAAGTCCTCCAACGGCACCTGTTGCAGCACCTTCCGAAGCCTTAGTTTCTTTTTGATCCTTTTCAAAAAATTCATCGCTTTCGCCGGGAATCAAAACAGAAATATCTGAATTTCTATATCCTTGGGCTTTGAGGTTATCTACCGTTTTTTCCAACTCCATTCGAGTTTCAAAAACACCGAATACTGCTTTTGCTTTTTGGTATTGAGATGTTGTCATTAAAATCCTCCTCCGCTTGTTGCGCTGTAATTATTGTGCTGAAAACTTCTGTTCTCAGTAAGTTATCTTCTAGTTGTATCTACCGTGATCTCATTACGAACAGCTCTGTTCCCTGCAACTCTTTGTGCTACATTAATCAATTGAGTTCTCTCATTTTGAGTTGCAACACTACCTTTTAAAGTTACTGTATTATTAAGTGTAATAACCTCAATATTTTTAGCTGACGTTGAAAAACTATCGTTTTTACCAAGTTCTTCACGAATCAAGCGAGTAACCTCAACATCTTGAGTAGTTCCTGAGCTTTGATCCAAAACGCTGGGATTAGATGCTTCTGTCGGTGCAGTTGTGTATGCTTGTGCGCCTACTCTAAAGCCGCCTATTGAAAAACCCAATAGCACAATTGCTGATAATTTAAGTGATGTTCTATTCATAATTCTCTCCTGTTTACCTTAAGTACTTTTGAGCTTTTATCTACCCTAAAGAATCTTAAGAAATTGATTGTGAGTGCCTATCTGCTTCTTCAGTTCCTATTCGCAAATTTTGTACCTAGGTCTGCACTAAAGGATTTAGATTTGAGTGAATATCGTGCGGACAAATTCCACACTCTAATGAATTTTTACCCCATCTCATTTTGAGGCAACTCCTTAAAATTGAAAAATCAGATTGGGATGTATCATTTTAAGAAAAATTCGTATTCCTGAACAAGAACCCCTCCTTAGCATTTCCGTATTCTTTTAGAGAATTTACCTTTCATGAAAAGTTCTATAAAATATCTAAATAATAATCAAAAAACCAAAATTTATCTTCCTATTACTGTCTATTTGATTGTCTACGGTTTTTTCTAGAGGGTATATGAATAAGAAAAAGATAATTTTATTGTCTCTATCTGTATTTGCAGTTGCAGGATCAGCATACGGAATGAAGTACTATTATGACCACTTTGAAAAACGTGGCGGAAAGATTGTTTCTAAAATTCCAAAGCTTTCACAGGAAGATAAAATTAGAAATATTATCAAGAAAAACCTTAAGGACATTCAAGATTGTTATAATCAACGCTTAGAAGATGGATTGGATAAAAATGGTAAGCTCAAAATTTCTTGGGATATCAATGAAATCGGTATCGCCTCAAATTTCAATGAATCTGACAATGAATTGAATGATACAGAGCTTTATGACTGTAGTTCTCACGCCATCAGCAAGTGGCGTTTCCCTGAAGGAATATATTTTAAAATTAATTATACCTTTAAGTTAAAACAAAAAGAAAAAGGCGATCGTCAAACTGCCTCCACTGTAGAGTAGTTTAGACATACCTGAACTGCTACCTAAAAATGTCTCATGACAACTGTTTTCGAAACTGATAAATCTAGTTTTATGCCTGAAATGAACTCTCAACCGACAGCCTCTCAATCTACAGTTCAGTGGATCTTTGTAGATCTTAATTCTTACTTTGCTGCCGTTGAACAAGAACTCAACCCAAAATATCGTGGAAAGCCATTAGCTGTGCTTCCAACTATGGCAGAAACCACAAGTGTTATCGCTGCAAGTATTGAGGCTAAAAAATTTGGCGTTAAAACCAATGTTCGTGTCAGTGACGCCAGAAGAATGTGTCCTGGAATTATTTTTGTAGAAGCAAACCACAGGCATTATGTAGATTATCATAATCGTATTGTGGAAGCCGTAGAGAGTTGCCATCCGGTTCATGCCGTTATGTCTATTGATGAAGTGGCGTTGAAATTGGGCGGCCGCGATCAAAAATTAGAAAATGCTTTAAAATTAGCAGAAGAAATCCGTGCCAAGATTTTTTCTGTAGGATCACAACTCAAATGCTCCATTGGCCTTTCGACAAATAAACTTCTTTCTAAAGTCGCAAGTGATATGCAAAAACCTAATGGACTTACCGTCATTTTGAAAGAGGACATTCCCAAGAAACTTCTATCCTTAAAACTTCGTGATTTCCCAGGAATTGGTGGCGGCATGGAAGAGCGCTTGAATCTCAAAGGCATTCGCACCGTTCAAGATATGTTCAATCAAGATGAGAAATCGATGAAAAACATTTGGGGCGGAATCGTGGGCCAAAGATATTATCATTGGATTCGCGGCGAAGATCTTGGGGATGCAAAAACTGAAAATACCAAATCCCTCAATCGATCCCATGTGCTTTCACCAGAGTTGAGAACTCAGGCCAGTGCTTTTGGTATTGCTCAAAAACTGCTTCATAAAGCAGGTCTTGCTATGAGGCGAGACAACTATTGGGCTCGCGCCATGTATGTTTCTATACGCTATACCGATCGCACAAAATGGTCGGAAGAAACTCGCATGGATGATTGCCAAGATGTACATGGTCTAAATCACATCCTACAAGATATGTGGTCGAGAAGAAAACAACGAGGAACACCTTTAAAAGTTTCTATAACGCTTTCCAATCTCATCACAAACGAAGAGAGGACATTGTCTTTTTTTGAGAATACCAATCGCACCAAGCTCTCCCACGCCATGGATGCCCTCAATTTAAAGTACGGTAAAAACCTCATATACCTCGCTGGAATGCATGAAACCAAAAAAGGCGCCCCTACACGCATTGCCTTCTCTAATATTCCAGATTTCTCAATAGACGAAGAAAAAGACTAGAGGAGAACTGTCTAAAATCTCACTCTGATATTCACGCGTTATACATGTATGCAAACTTCTTTACACCTGTTCTCCTCATCTGGGATATAACGCTTTTTACATTCTCATAAATAGATTAACTAGTGATTCTAAGCACTTCGATTTTGGCATCACCCTTGCTTTTATATTATGTAACACAACGGGACGTAGAGTTACTGGATGTAATTTAAATGGAACCAAAAGGGAGTTACTAGTTATGAAATTCAATAAACTATATATTACAGCGATTGTGATTGGTTTATTTCACGTACCTAGCACGTCATACCAAACTATTTTAGCAATGCCTTCAGTTGATCTCGCTTCAGTATTTGAACATCAAAAAGAACTTGTTGGTTCAAAGAGACTGCCGAGTGCATTTCAAGAAAACAAAAATGCAGAACAAATCGTTTCTCAATTGGTATTGGAAATTGTGCGCGAGTCACTTCCAAAAAATTATAAAAATCAGTCTGAGAAAGTAGCAAAAACCATCATTGAAGAAGCCAATAAATATGAAATGGACCCATTATTTTTAACGTCCATCATCAAGCATGAATCTGCTTTCAATCCAAAATCCATTGGATTAGTTGGTGAAATTGGTCTTATGCAAATCCGCCCAACTACCGCAAAATGGTTGAACGATAAATATAAAATCGTAAAAAAAGTGAATCTTAAGAATCCAATTACAAATATCAAATTGGGCGCTTTCTTCTTGAACAAATTAAGAGGAAAGTTTGACAACAATAGCCGTTACTACATGTCTGCATACAATATGGGAGCAGCAAAATTAAGACAGAAGTTAAAAGAAAACGTAAAACCTAAGGAATACGTAGGCCATGTGATGAAACACTATGTGAAATATATGGAACGCCTAGAAGTTGCGGCAGAAAAATCACTTCAGTTGTCAGAAGCAGAAATGATGATCAGAACAGCTCAACTCTGTAACGGAATCCCGGCGAAACACTTAGCTTACAACTGATTTATATCTTATCGAATTATTTGGAAAGCCTCTGCTAAAAACAGGGGCTTTTTTGTATGGTCATCCCTCAGGCCGAGTCTTTGATATAAACCATTTGGACTAATCAAAATCAAATGAATCATCAAAAACAAACCCATTTCTAACAATCGTCGTTCAAACTTTATACATATCAAGTAAAAAAGTAACGAATGATTGTATGAGTGTAATTTTATACACAATTGTCGTATTATCCAAACATACAAAACGAATGCACTCTAGGGTCAAGAGCTGAGGTAGTTTCTAAGTGAGCAATGCTGGTAAAAAAGTTGTAACGTCGCTCCTATTAATCTGTTTTTTAATAACGGATGTATCTCCTGCGTTTGGTCAAGAATTCGATCCAACCCCCATCGCACTTGATCCTTCTATCTTCACCCAAATGGATCCAGATAAGTTCACTCAAAATGAAAAAGAACTTACTGAAGAAGAAAAAAAAGAACTCAAAAAAATCATCGATATCCCAACAAGAAATATGCAAGAAGTCTTGTTCCTATTAAAAAACTTATATCATAAAGTAAAAATGAATGAACAGACTTTAGGTGCAGAAGCGGTTGGTAAAATTATTTCTAAAAGAAAAGACTCCGAAAGCATCCAGTACGAGTTTAAGAATGTTGGAAAAGCAGAACCTTTAGTTATCAATACAAAACGTGGTCCCTATTACTTTACAAAAGTGAGGCACAACGAACTGAAAATACCAATTCTCTTCTTAGACAAAAGTCAAATTGATATAGAATTTCTAGAAGAATCTGAAAAGCGTGTAAAGCTAGGCATGGAATATTTAGATCCTACACTGCAAGGTCTTTCGAAAAAAGAACTCCAACTCGAACTCGATCATCGTAAATTTATCCTCAGGCATTTTAGAACTCTGTACGCAAGAATGCTTCACTCCGCATGGAATCCAAAATTCCAATACCAACCTTTGAGCGAAGCGTTTGAAAGACCTAAAGAAACGGACACTATCGAAACTCCTCCTGAAGAAATTAAATCTCGCATTGATGATGTATTAAATAAACCTTTCAGCGAATTGAAAACCAAAGGTTGGTTTAGACAATTGGTCGACAGAAAATATGATGCTTGGGTTGATCTCGCAAAACAAGAAACTGAAATTGCAAAGACTCGAGAAGGCAATGAAGATGTCATGGTTATTCTTTACGACGGATCCACGGGGGAAGTTGAAAGCAAAACCATGATTCATAAACCAAAAAAATTCACTTTGGATTATTGGAAATCTTTTTGGAGATCGAAATGGGAACCCCCTGTTTATGGTGCTCCGGTATGGGATGAAAATAAAGGTTTAGGAAAATTAAGAGTTTTAAGAACTGGAGACTATTTATTGGGTGGTTTCTTTGCAACTGTTTTAGCAACGTTAGCTTTAGGCACAGGATGGGTTTTTTCAGACGCACTACCTACAGGGCTCACTGCTGGCAAAGTGGCGCAAGTTTCATTTGCATGGAGTTTGTTTTTTGGAATCTTCGGTAAAACTTGGGCAAATATTGCTTATACCGGAAATGACTTCTCAAGGTTTATGAAAGCCGCTCTTCCTGGTGTCACTCAAACTTATTCATTCCTAGGACTTTCATCAGAATCCTTAGCTTTAAATACCGGCGAAGGTTTTAGAAATACAGCAGACAACGCGGTAAATATTGGGGTTAAGAGCGTAACCAAAACTTCAACTACAGAAGTTGCTAGAGAAAGACAAAGAACTGGTGAAGCAGAAGGCACAATGAAGGTCAAAGATTTCAATATTGTGCTGCCGTGGAAACACAATATGAAATTTATGGAGTTCGAAGTCGTGGAAACAGAGATCGATACTCTTAAAGTTTTTAGATGGATCAGAGAACAATTTACGATTCAACAACGTGATCCTAAAGCCTGGGAACAGAATTTTATTCTTAAGTTCCATAAAGACATCAAGATGACATTACCATGGCTTGTTCCTACAGAGCACGAAACCTACATCCCAAGACAAAACTATGAGAACCAAGCTGTACAATTTATTACAACTCCTGTAGGACTTCTCTCACGATTTGGTTACATGGTCGCAGGAGTTCCTTTAGGACATTTACTTTATTTGGTCCTGGGACCTATTAGCGAAGTAAGACAAATCCGTTACAAAATAAAATATGGCCAAAAGCTTGCTGAAATTGGTGAAAATCCCACTTTAATTTCAAGATACAACGAATATGTTCAAGATGAAATTAAGCGCTGGAATAGATTAAGAATATTCGGTATTCCTGGTTCTCAGTTCGTAGGTTATGCGGTTAAAAAAGTTCCACTTGAAGTTTGGGATAGTGCAAAGCAATTTTCTGCATGGCTGAGTCGAAAAGTGGCTTATTATACATTCGAAACTTACCAAGGAATTCTGAAAGACTTTAAAAATCAAGAAGACACTAGAGAGCGAGTTAGAGAAACTCAAGATCGCTTCGCACTGGCCATGACCGTACAAACTGAAGGTGGAAAGCCACATCCGGTCCAGATCATTCAAGCCTCTAAAAAACACCAAAGAGCACAGCACGCTATGTGTGCTCGCCTCTTTCAATAAAAGTATTCTTTCCGTGTCGCTTAATCATTAATCATAACTCGGCCCGCAAGCTGTAATGTTTTCCAATTTCCAGCAAGTTGTTAATAAAAATACATAATTCGTTTACATATGGGCTTCATCTTTTTACGTGGGGTAAATAGTGGTTAAACGATTCCTTGGGGCAGGTAATAGTTTACTTTGGGTAAGTCTTTTTAGACAGGTTCTAGCGTTCGCGATCATCTTTCAAATTAGTTTCGGATCAACATTAGGTTTTACAGCAGATTCTGGTGAAGCACCGCGCACAAAAAAAGAATACTCTGTTTTCTTACCTGAAGAATTTAAGAAACTTGCAGAAGAAAATTTTCTAAAAGACGCATCTCAATTCAGTGAAGATTCAAAGTTACTTATCGAAAATCTATTCAATGAGCCTGCAAAAGTTCAAATGGATTTGATTGTACTTGCAAGAGCACTTGCAGAAAAAGCAGAAAAGAGCGTCAACTTAGCCGATGATGTAAGATCTCGCCAAAAAGAGCGCGAAGTTGCTGTCGAAATCAAAGGTTTAGGAAAAGCAGAATTCAATAGTTTTGGATTTAAGGATAGCGGAAGAATCTTTACTCGATTTGTACACTATGGAACAGACACGTCTTATGTTTTTATCGACACAGACCTTGTTCCTCTTGAAAGCTTAACTCCTGAAGAACGATTGGAATTGGGTGAAATTGCAGCAAACAATGAGGCAAGAACTCGAAAAGAAGTTCTCTCAGAATATGAAAGATACATCGCTCTACAACAGATGCATACAAAAGTTCATCCAGAAGAATACAACCCTTTTCCTAACTTAGAAGAAATCAATCCCGCAGATGCAAAGGAATATGTGGATGCACTTGTCAATGCAGCCAAACAAGGTAAGCCAGAAAAGAAGTATGACAAATACGGAAAAATTAAAACCGGAAGACTAGTTAAAGTGATTGGTTACAGTGGTCGTGCAAATGCCCTACGATTTGTTAAAGAATATCCAAGATACGAAAGCTATTCTCCTCTTCAAAAAGCTGCACTTTACTGGACAAGTATTAAAAAAGGAACTCGCCTTAATTGGGAGTACTGGGACAATGGAAATATTTTTCAGAAGCCTTTAACTTTTTTAACTGGTGATGCTCTAATCAGTTTATTTTCAACTGGGATACAAACAGGAATCTTCGTATCTCTTAAACAACTTCAAGGCGATAGCGTAGATCCTTTCTCAGTCCTCTTGGTCGCAGGCTGGGCTTTTGCATTCAGTATTACTTCAACGGCTAGGAATTGGATCAACGTGAACTCCAGCAAATCCTCCATATTATTTAAATCTTTTTTAAATAGCGTTGTCTTTAACTATATCTTACTTGTAGCTGTTCATGGATTTGATACGGTGTTTTCTTTGAATGAAGTTGCTTTTAAACTTTCAATGTTGAATATCGCAAATGCTATGATCAACAACTTTGGAAAAACTTGGTGGTATAAAGTTCCTCAAATGAGGGAGAACGCTGGCTTAAATCTAAAAGAAATTAATACTTTAAAATTAAGAACTAAGATCGACCAATCAATGCTTGAGCAACAGACTTGGTATTTGGGTAGCAATATATTTAGAACTGCCGATCTGTTGGCAATGGATGTTTTATTTAGCATTATGTATTTAGATTTTTCTGCATCTCGCCTAGCCATGATCGCAACCATTCCGGTTCTTCACTATACAATTATGAGATATGCAGAGAAAAAAGACTTCAAGGCCAGTAAAGAATTAAGGGAAGAATGGAATAAAGCGATGTACCTCAGCTGGAATGGAAAATTCCCAACTTACAAAGGACATAAAATTCCAGTACTCTACGCTGGAGCATTTATCTCATTTATAAAAGAAATGGGAATGGTGGGCAGAAATGCAACCTCAATTATTTATTGGCCAGGAAAAGTTGTTTTTAATACGATCACTGCCGGCACAAAAAAGATTGTTAATACTCTCAATAGCCTTAGCCAAAAAGTAATGGCTGAAACAAATCCATCAAGAAGCGAAAGAACTACTTTAGAGACTACTAAAATCTCTTCACCACAACGTGGATCTCTGTGCGTAGGACTTTTTTCTAACTAATCATTTAGAAAATATGGAGCTAGATAGGCAAATACAAAGCCCACTAAATAAATGATCACTGAAACAACGTATACTCTGAATGAAAATACCCTCGAGCTTGTGCAAGCACGGGCAAGTTCGGGGTCCAGAGGACAGGGTTCAAATCTAACCCTATACTGCAAATAACCGCCTAAGCTCAGTAAGATTGCTCCTAAAGCAAATATCACAGACTTATTTTCAGAAATAAAAATAAGCTGTGGATTGTCGCCTAAAAAACCCGCCAACGCTGCGCCAAACCCAAGTGTCACTACCAAGGCTGGCAGAGCACAGCAGATCAATGTGGAAAAGGACGTAAAGAGCGTAAGAAAATTTACAAACTTTTTCATATTGAATTATCTTTCAACCCTCACAACATTATAACCCGCTTCGGTTATAATTTTTTTGATTTCATCGTCAGAAAGATTCTTTTGATCTTTAAATACCAAATGCACATTCTTTTTATCTAGGTCCACGTGCACAACATTCACTTCGTCTTTGGCCTTAAAAGATTTCTCTAACTTGCTTGTGCAGAAGCTGCAAACCATTCCATTCACTTTTACATTGGCTTCTCCCGCAAAACCAGAAAGAGGCAATAGTGCTAGTGCAGCTACTAAAAATAATTTTTTCATAAATTCTCCTATTTTGTTAATTAAAAATGTACTCAGTAATGAACCATAAAATTAAAAATAAAATTTCCATCAATTGTAGAACCAAATTCTGTTAATACGTTTTTGTAGAAGAGCCTAATAACCGGAGCGAGATCGATGCTCTCACTTTCCGCTCTATCCATTGTTGCTTGAAGAATAAACCAGGCATTGAGATCATAGTAACCTGCTACAAAGGGAGCAAACCCAGCTCGCAATTCATAATACTCACTGATGATATCGTTTTTGGTTTTTATATTTTCGTACTTTGCGAGAGTATATATTTTTCGAGTTTCATAATCAGCCTGAATCCCTGTGGAGTAAGCAAAATCATCATTCAATGTATTGTTGTCTAAATCTTTAAACCACGCATTCCCTGCCCCACCCACCAAGTAAACATTCCCCTGATGCTCTTCACCGTTGGACCTGTACAAAAGGAAGCCCATAGTTCCGAGGGCCACATCCGTTTTTCCCAAGAGATATCTTTGTTGGTGCATGCGAGCTCCTAAACCCAACCAATACTTTAATGAGTATATAACATCGTAATGAGACATATCCTCAGAATGCTCTCCCATAAGACTCAAAGTGCCTTGGGAGCTGGTGGGATGGGCAACAACCAGGCGAGGAACAAATCCTATGACTGCTAATATTAAAATGAATAAATAGATTTTCATTTTACCTCATTTTATCTAAGCTACTTATTATGTTTCAGCTTATTACAGTCTATATACGAACTCAGCCGTCCCTATGTGACAAAAATCTGGTGGCTGTCACAAAATAAAGAGCGCAGCCGTAATAGCAATAAGGAAAGCGATCGTGAATTACGACAATATGACGGATGAAAAACTGATGGAGCTTTACCAAGCCTCTGACAAGAGTGCCTTTAATACTCTATTCAAAAGACACTCGGGATTGGTTTATGGTTACCTACTCAAGAAGTTAAAAAATGAAGAGGTTTCAAAGGATGTCCTCCAAATTGTCTTTATGAAACTTCATGTGAATAAAGAAAAATTCAATACTGAGCAGCCTTTTTTACCCTGGTTTTTCGTATTGATAAAAAACACGATGACCGATGAGCTTCGAAAAAAGAAAGAACATCTTGAACTCAAAGAAGAGATGATTATGGAAGATCCAGAGCCACAAATTCACATTGATCTCGACAACGCTGTAAGAGAATTGAATCCACGTTATCAGAAAGTACTCGAAATGAGATACACCGAAGATTTGGATTTTGAAGTGATAGCGAAAAGTTTAAACACAACACCACAGAATATTAGAAAAATAGTGAGCCGCGCAGTTTCAGAACTTAAAAATAAATTTTTAAAGGATGAAAGATGAAAAAAGAATTTATAGATTTTTTAAACACAAAAGAAACTCCCGTTCCCAAAGAGCTAGAGAATCATATTTATATAAATATAGAAAAAGATCTATCTCCAACAAAACCCTTAAATTTGCTTTTAAAATTTGCAGCTTTGAATCTTTCAGCCGGAGTATTCACTTTGGCAATCTGTCCTCAGTTTGGATTGGGTCCGGCTCTAGGGGGGCATGATATTACTCACTATTTTATGAGCATTGGAACTTGGGCTTGTGCGATTTTCTGTGCTACTTTTTATTTTGCAATTGCACAAACTCTTTCTCTCATTATTTTATCTAATCAAGAAATCCGGTGGATCGCTCGCAACAGGTATTCTGTTTTACCAGGATTGGTGATTGCTTCCTTTATAGCTCTGTCAATGCTTGGAAATTCTTTGAGCTCAGATGGGCACAAGATGGTTTTTGAACCAGAATTTCAAGCGATCTGGATCTTGGCGGGAATCATTGTCACTCAAGTCTTATTCAATTTAGTTTCGTTTAGATTCAGAGGTATCAGTAAAGTGGCCCTAAGATAAGTCTTGGGTCAGGGTACTTTTCTAAAGATTCTTTTAAATTCTTTTCGTGAACAACTCCTGGCATATCACATGTTTCTGGTTTTTCGTAAGACAGTTGAAAATGAAGATGAGGATTCCATCCACCGTTCTCAGTTCTATCTCCTAGCCATGCAATGACCTCACCTGCTTTAAATTTTAGGCCAGGCTTTTTGGTTTCAATGGACTTTTTGTTCAAGTGACCGTGAAGAACATAGAGATCTGTTTTCTCAAGGACATGCTTTGTAATGACAGTATAACCGTAATCTAAAGGCTGAGAATTATAACCTACCATATAGATCTCACCATCATAAAAGGCATGCACGGGGGTCCCTACAGGAGCTCCAATATCTATTCCAACATGTATATCCCTTTGATCCACATAAAGTGGCCCCGTGTACATGTTTTTTCTTTTCTCATTGTACTTCCCTATTCCATAAGGAAACTTAAGATTGCGATTTTCATCATAGCCTTGAGTAAAATCGAATATTTCATAATCTTTAGGCAAATCTATAACTGAATGAAATTTAAAGTTTTTAAAATTTATCATTTTTGCTTCATTTTTCCTTAATTTTTCTCTAAAGGGCTTTGCCTTTGAACACATCTTAGCTATATCCTTTATGAATGACACCTAAAATTTTTGAATACAATTTACTTATAAAAGAAGCTCACTTAGACACTTTCGGTCACGTGAATAACGCTAAATATCTCGAGCTTTTGGAAGAAGCTCGCTGGGATCTAATCACACAAAATAGCTATGGCTTAAAAGAAGTTATGGCTAAAAAAATTGGACCTGTAATTTTAGAAGTAAATTTAAAGTTTAGAAAGGAATTAAAATTACGTGAAAAAATAAAAGTTCTTACTTCTTGCAAAAAACATGAAGGAAAAATCGGAACTATTGAGCAAAAAATAATAAATGAAAAAGGCGAAGAATCTGCAATTGCCGTTTTTACCTACGCACTTTTTGATTTAGCACAACGAAAAATCATTGATCCTACGCCAGAGTGGCTTAAAGCTATTGGATACTAGGTTCACTTTTAGAATGAATTCCAAGACTCATAAACGCGTTTTTAAATCAAATTTTCAATCTCATATTGACGATCTAAAAGTCACTATAACTGTCTCACCATTATATTTTCTAGACTGAGACATAGCTTTACCAAAAGCAGTTCATTATGATATACTGGTAGTATCTCAAGGTGATCACTCTATGATCTCCTTAACCTTAACAGGATGGTGTTATATGAAGTTATCCATTCTAATGCTTAAAATATACTCTGGTGGTTAGCTTACCCCTCTGAAGTATATTTCGAATTTTCAAAAAAAATAATAAACGATAAGATTTAGAGTTATAGGTTTACCTTACATATAAGACAGGTTTACTTAGCGCTCAACTCTCGTCCTCAAAAACGGAGCTTTTATGTTTTTCAACAATAAACCCACGCGCAGCAAGCGCTATAAAAAAATCAATGGTAGAAATACTATTGAGATGAATATTAAAACTACCGACCATCTGTTTGATGGCCGAGATCCAGCGCCTTTTAGAGAAAAAGATCTTGATGAAGATGCTGCGAAGTACATTATCACTTCTTTAAGAGAATTGCCGGACGATCAGCCTGCACAACTTAAGATTTATATCACCCAACCGCGAGGCGTTTCTGAAAATGATTCTTCTATTAAAGAAGCGATTAGAAAATTTTTCGAATATGAATCTGATATGAAGAGATTAGAAAGACGCCATATATTTAAAGTGGCTTTTAGATCACTGTTTATTGGTCTTACTTTTTTATTTTTGTCGATTTATGCCTCTTCATTTATTGATCCAGACAAGGGATTATTTCTAAAGTACATCAATGAAGGGATTCACATTCTAGGTTGGTATTCGATGTTTCACCCAATTTCATATGCCCTATATGAATGGTGGCCAATCCGAGACGATGAACTTTTATTTGAAAGAGCTTCGGAGCTTGAAATGGAAATTCTATTCAGAAATGAAATGATCGAAATAGCTAAAAAAGAAGATTCAAAAGAATACCTAAAAAAGCTAGCCAACCTAGCCATTAGCTACAAATAATCCAAAAGGTGCCCACTAGTCGCCACAGCGACTAGTGTTGACCAGACTAGATCCATTTTTTTCTTTTGAAGAAAGTTAGCATGATTGTAGTGATCGCAAGCATGATCGCCCAAATCATGTAATATCCGTTTTCCCATTGGAGTTCCGGAAAATTTTTGAAGTTCATGCCATACACTCCCACAATGAATGTGAGAGGACTGAATACGGATGTGAAAACCGTTAAGAGTCTTAGTACTTCGTTCAATTTTCTATTCATGTTTTGTGCATAGGATTCTGATAAACCACTTAACATTTCTCGATAAAAATCCAAGTGTGCAACCACTTGCAGCGCGTGTTCATAAGAATCTTTGAAATACATTTTTGTTCGAGGCTCAATATCTTCCGTTTCGCTTCTCGTGATGAGTCCAATTGAATCTCTGATTGGAAGCGCAGCCTTCCTTATGTAAATCAATTCGTTTTTTAGATGTCGAATTTCTTGGGCATCTTTGTCGTCCACTTCGACATTCATCTTTGTATCCAGGTCTTCAATTTTGTGACCCAGAATTTTTACAACATGCAGATACTGATCTACTAAGGAATCCACTAAAGCGTAAAACAGATAATCTGCCTTTGCTTGACGGATCTTTCCTTTGGCTTGCCTGATTCTATTTTTTACTGGCTCTAAGATATCATTTGGATTTTCCGTAAATGAAATTACAAAATTTGGACCCAAAAACAAACTCACTTGATCGTATTCAATATACTTTAATTGATCATCAAATCTTGCCGCTTTAATAATAGTGAATAATAAATCATCCACTTCTTCGGCCTTGGGCTGATGTTCAGTATTTAAAACGTCTTCCAACCACATACGATGAATGCCAAAATACTTTCCGACGGCTTCAATAGTTTTAGTATCGCTTAATCCTTTAATATCCACCCAAGTGACATTTTCTTTTTCTTCCGTATTGCTTTTGCATTGCTCGATATTTTGAACTTCTAATTCCGAATAAAAATTTTCACTGTAATCTATAATGTTGATTTTTACTTTTGTGTCGACATGCGAACCAACATAAACAAGGGATCCCGGAGGGAGCCAATTTCGTTCTTTATTTTTTTGCGGACTCTTAGATGACGTCATTGATTAAGTTATCGGATCCTTTCAATAAAATAAAAAGAGAGGTCTCATATTTTGAGACCTCTCTGGGGTATTAACTGGACCTTGGGTAGGATCCGTATTAATGGGGTATGAGGTACGTGGGTTGTGTTAGCGGGTAAGGATACCTAAGTTAAAGTAAATCCTGTAGGATTGATTTCCATTCACTGTATTGCACAGGTTTAGCTAAGAATAAAGGAATCTTGCTAAAGCCATACTTACTATAGAACTTGTCAATAGAAGTACTTGATGTCGCAATGAAAGGAATATCTGGATACAATCCCTGACACTTTCTAAAAAGATCAAGACCTGTCTCCTCACCTTCTAAGAAAATATCGGCAATAATTAAATCATATGGGCTATCCCAATTATGTATTTTTTGACTATGCAATCTAAAGTGCGCTTCCTCTGCACTACTTGCCCAACTCACCTCTGTCGATGGGTTGATGGACATTAAAATCTTTTCAACAATTTCTACCATGTCTAGATCATCTTCTACGATCAAAACTTTTGGTCTGTATTCCTTTACGTTAAGAATGTTTTCCAAATGCTGTGTTAACTCAGAAGTTGATACTGCTTCCTGTTCACTCATTAGTTACCTCCTCCATACATTATCTCGATTGCTGTCTATATAGAGAGTATCTCATGATTCTTATTAACTGCTTAGCCTCATTCTGAGATGTGAATATATCTAAAACTTTGTCGCGCAAATGTGAATATAGGAGAACATATTGGTCTGGATAGGAGACACCAAATAAGACGTAAGTTGAGCTTTTTTGAGAATTAATTCAGGTAAATTTTTCTGTATTCAGTGATTCTATTGACGATCTTTGCAACAACTAGCTTAATTTCTGCCATGTTTTCTACTCCTGCTAATTGTTCTAATTCATCGCCCAATTGACCTAGTTCTTCAAAACCATAACTCTTTGCAGAGCCTTTTAATTGATGCCCGATACGAATAAGGTTTTTTAAATCATTCTTTTCGATGCATTCTTTCATTTGGTCAATCTCCTTAGTACGTCTTTCCAAATACGAAGGAATAAGGTCTGTTACATCAAAATCATCTTTTTTAGTGGGTATATTTTTCTTAAGCGAAATTTCCATTTTTAGATCCTCTTTTTTTATTTCTTCTGTAAATTCTAAATACTGTTTCAATTTAGATCTTACAATATTAGCGTTGATTGGCTTCAATACAAAATCAGTAAATATATTTTTCTCTTTACCAGGATGAAAAATATCCTGACGCTTGTGCGCTGAAAATGCCAGAATTGGTGTTGCATTTATTTTTTGTTTATTTTCATATTCTCGAATTAACGTTGTTGCCGTTATACCATCCATCTCTGGCATTTGTATATCCATAAATACCATGTCAAATTTTTGCTGTTCAAATAGCTCAACAGCTCTTTTACCATTTTCTGCAAAATAAAGATCCAGAGGATATTTTTCTAAATAGACATGCAGCAAAGTCCTATTGTCCGCAGAATCCTCAGCAATCAAGAGTTTATATCTACGTTTAGAAGTTAATAATGTGTCCTCAACCACCAGAGGAGTGTCACTTTCCACATTGTATCCACTCAAATAATTTGCAAATTCAATGGGCTTAATTGGCTTAGGGAAGAAACTATGAATTCCATAAGTATGCAGCAGATCAAAGAGATAATTCGCATGGATGTATCTGAACAAGATACAAATACTATCCATATCGAATTTTTTTTCGCGCAAGAAAATAAAAAAATCCTCAAGATTTGCCCCGAGTGTAGAAGCATCCAACAATACTTTACTGTATTTGGTTTTAACCATACATCCATAAAGCTCTTCGAAGTTATTATAGTTCTTGATTCTATCACACGCACCACCCTGCTCTTCGATGATCGATTGGATGTGAGTACTGGCTTTGTCATTCTTATCAATTAAAAGATATTGGCCACCCGTCAATTTTATTGGAATGTAGTCGTTGATTGTTTTAACTTCTCCATCTATCTCAAGCGGAATTGAAAAACTAAAAGTACTCCCCACACCTTTTTTCGTTTCCAATGTCAATTCTCCACCCATGAGATTTACAATTTCTTTAGCAATAGTTAAACCAAGACCTGTTCCTCCATATTTTCTTCTTACCGAAGAGTTTTCTTGTACGAAACTCTCAAAAATAGAATCAATTTTAGACTGCTCAATTCCAACCCCAGAATCTATAATAGAAAATTGAATTCTTTTTCCTTCAGAATTTGGAACCAAACGAATTTTACAACTTATAAATCCATGCTCAGTGAATTTAGCTGCATTCGAAAGAAGATTCACCAAGACTTGCTGAAACCGAATAGGGTCAGACAAAACCTTAAGAGGAACATCGGAAGCGATATCCAGTGTTAACTCCAAACCTTTTTCTTGAATTTTTGTAGTTACTAAATCTAAAGTTTTCTCTACTACGTTATAGAGATCCGTTCTGATATTTTCTAATTTTAATTTTGAAGACTCCAATGTTGAATAATCCAAAAGATTATTCAACATTTCTAGCAATCCCACACTGGAATTTTCTAAAATTTTAATATAATTTTTCTGCTGGGGCGTCGGTTTAGTTTTGGATAATAATTGAGTCATGCCCAAAATGGAATTCATTGGATTCCTAATTTCATGGCTCAATCGACTTAAAAAATCCGATCGAGACTGAATCGCGGTATTTACTCGATGTACCGCAGGTCTAAATACATATAACCCTTCTATCACCAAAATCAATAATGTAAAAAGTAACAGTGCTATCTCGAGATGTTTAAAATATTGGATAGTATCTCTACTATCTTGCTCATAATTTTTTACAAGTTGAGATATGATATCCCTATAATGATTTTCTGACTTAATAAAGTTTACCACTATAGGATCATTCAATCTGAGCGTAGGATCATCTAGATACTTTATATTTCCTAAACGACCAAAAACATTACTGAGCTGATCAAAAGCGTCAGATACACTCTTTTTGTAAGGCTCAAGTTTTTTTGGAAAACCCAAACCAAAAACGCTTGTTTGATTGATTCTTGTAATTATATTTTTATGATTTTCAATGAGATGGATAATGTCTTTGTCTATGGTCTCAAGCTGTCTCTTGAAATCAGCTTCTCTTCCTATAGTTTGAAGCCTGATGATTTCACGATAAAAACTCTCTGAATCATCAACTTGGCTTTCTAGAATACGTATTGTTCTTTCGTCTGCAGAAAGTTTAACCAAAGAAACTTGAATCAAAAGGTGTCCTGCTAATGATAGTAACCCAATGATTGTTAGCCCAAGGATATATCTTACCGTCAAATTTAAAGGAAAAATTTGATCAAAGTATTTCTGTACTTTTCTATCTAAAGCCTTTAAAAGTGCTATTCTTTGTTTTGTCATTATTGTGTTAATTTTATCTACTTATTGTTGTAAGCATAAGCGTTAAAGTAAATTATGTAGATAAATTAACATCAATGCGCGTTAAAGTGAATCTAGAGTTACTCTAGAATAGCAGAGGAAATCATGGATATTATTACCCAAGGCCTAATCGGAGCAACATTTGCCCAGAGTTTTAGCAATAAAAAGTCGATTAAGATCGCAACTGTTGCAGGTTTTTTAGGGGGCCTTGCTGCAGACTCCGATGGTTTTATTCGGTCTTCTAAAGACTCGCTACTTTCTATCGAATACCATAGGCACTTTACTCACTCTATCCTTTTTATTCCTTTTGGCGCTTTGATTGTAAGCCTAATTATCTGGCTATTTCTTAGACGCAAAGAGGACTTTAAGCAGGTCTATCTTTTTGCGTTTCTCGGTTACGCCACGCACGGAATTCTTGATGCCTGTACAAGTTACGGGACAAGACTCTTTTGGCCTTTTAGTAACGAGCGTATCGCTTGGGATAACGTTGCTATTATCGATCCATTTTTCACAATACCTCTGCTTATCGCAATGATTTGGGGACTGAAAACAAAAAATACTCTTGCTGTTCGTGGAGTTTTTGCAGTTTGCGTAGTTTATCTGTATTTAGGAATTATACAGAGAAACCGGGCCATTGAAACGATTCAAAATTTTGCTCAAAGTAATGGCCAAGTTCCAATGAAAGTACAAGCCAAGCCTACAATTGGACAATTGGTTCTCTGGAAAACTATTTA
The DNA here is from genome assembly GCA_040386775.1 of Bdellovibrionota bacterium. Taxonomy (NCBI): domain Bacteria; kingdom Pseudomonadati; phylum Bdellovibrionota; species Bdellovibrionota bacterium. The sequence goes on from JAZKEU010000008.1 coordinate 266,477, forward strand.
TGTTACTGAAAATAACAAAGCAGAACTTTTTTATAATGTAAATGCAGTACGCTTAGGAATACCTTTCTTATTTGATACAAAAATCTATCCTGGTGAAACAGCTCCAGTGCTAGATTCTAGAAAACACTTTGCTGACTTGAATCCGCAATCAACTTTATACAAAGATATTTTCAGATTCGAAGATTTCTCATCAGGCATGGTCATCCTTATGGCGGATAATCCGAATGTCATTGGTGATGTGAGATACTCACTTTTGCCGAACCAAATCAAGCCTCTTTGGGGTATATCTATTGACATTACAAAACCTGACGAACACGCAAACTTTTTAGGTTTTAGAGCTATTGGAGAAAGGGACTGGACCACCTACTGGTCAATGATTGTAGGAACTCACCCAGCTCAGGTCAGTCTTTAATAGTCACGTCGATAGTTCGAGCGGCACCACTGGTCGTAACATTGAAACCTTGAAATTTCAGCGCTTGAATTCTTTTCGTTAAATCCAGAATAGATCCCGCGTAATCAACATCAAAAATTCTTTTGTCACTTTCGATAGATCTTTCCGAAAGATATCTAATACTTCCAATGGATTTAAGAAGTGTTGATTTAAAATTCTCAAGATTTTTAAAACTCATATCCCCGCGTACTGCGATCTGAATCATTGATGACTCTAGAATTCCTTTTCTTAAAGCACCTTCTAATTGATCTTTAAGGTCGTTTGAAACCTCAGAGAAAATCTTTGGAGCATTCTTTTGAAGAATCGAAGAAAGATCACCGGATTCGGTTTCAAGCTGTCGTGAACTCTCCGCAACCACCTTACCTTGAGACGTAAGAATAGCTTCAAGCTTCACCTGAATTTTGTAGCTTGTCGAAACTCTTTGTGAAGGAGCAATATCTACTTGTCCTTTGATGGCCAAAGGAAACTTAAAGTAAGACTCCATAGATTGATAATCTTCTTTTTTAAAGTAATCTTTTTGGAATTGCATGGGTAAAGAATTTCTAAAATTCCAATCTATAGGATCTAACACATAGAAATTAAGAGATTTTAAAGATTTTCTAAGCTCCGTATTAAAATATTTATTTACGTTTCTCAAAGTATCGTCATTCAGAGGTTCACTCACCCACCACTTGTAAGTTTTTGCTCGAACTTGATCCACATAAGTTACAAAAGGAAGAACAACTCCAGAATCAAACTGCGAGGTAAGAATTCCCGTTTTTTCTAACATTTGCCTTAAATTTTGTGGAGAGACTTTCATATCTACTGAAACTTTAAATTTATTTCCGTTCTGCTCTAAAATATCAGCTTTTATTACAGGAGCAAATTTCCCTGCTTCTTTTGCTGTTTGAGCGTTTAAAATATTTTTACTGGCTTCATATTTTTTTTCGCCAACGAGATCTACCGTAAATCTTGCGACAACTTTTTCGAGAGATTCCTGAATAGCTTTTTCGCGAGCCGCAGATGCGCTTTCTGCCTGGATTGTCATTTCTTCTTTGATATCCGCAAAATCAGTATACTGTGCATGCGCCGTAGAAAGAGCAGAAATATTATGTAACGCTACCAAGGCAAAAAACAAAAGCTGCTTCATATTCTCTCCACAATTTAGAAGATTGAAAACTAGCCCCAAAGGGGTGAACCCATGGATGGGCGAATTTTCAAACTTTCAGAACAGGATGTTCTGTTCCGAATATTTAAATGTTAACTTTGATACCCAGTTTGTTCAAGAGGTTTGAAAAGTCTTGATCGGGCGCTGTCTTCACAAAAACCTTCTCTTTTGTCTCTGGATCTACAAACGAAATAGACACAGCGGAGAGAAGTGTGCGGTTTATATTGTATTTTTCTTTAAAGAAATCGTTATTCCAACTGTTCCCATAAACTGGATCTCCAACTATGGGGCACTTCATCATTTTTAAATGCCTTCTAATCTGGTGATAACGTCCAGTTTCGGGGATAGCCTCCACCAATGAATACTTGCGCTTTTCATTCTTAGCATCAATCTCAATGGTCTCTAAATTTAGAAGATTTGTAGCAGCTAGTTCCGTTAATTTTTCTTTGTGTTTTTTTAAAGGAAAATCTGCCCGAGCTTTTGCAACCATTTCTCCGTGGCAAAATGCCAAATAAGTTTTATCTACCCTTTTTGTTTTAAAAAGTGTCGAGAGCTGATTTGCTTTTTGTTGAGTGAGTGCATAGATTAAAACTCCACAAGTAGGCTTATCAATTCTATGAACGGGATAAATTTTTTGTGAAAGTTGCTTTTCTAACAAAACCTGGCAACTGATTTTATTGTCTTCTTTAGAGTCCGAATAGACCACGTAGCCTGCAGGCTTGTGGACTATGATGTATGTTTTTGCTTTCTTAAGAATTTTAATATTCATATTTGTTAGCGCTCGTTCGATTGAGCACTATGACCCGACATGATGTGAATAAAGCTAGTGTCATTATACTGAGACTGAACTTCTTCAAAAAATCCTTGAGACAAAGAAACACCCGCCACGTCTTCCACTTCAAACATCACTTTTTTCTTTAAATCATCCAGCTGACATTCAAAAAAGACTTTTGATTTTCCTGGATATCTTTTGAAAATGTCTTTGAGTGGCTCGATATCCATGCCCTGAGATTTCATTGCAATTTTTATTTGTGATGCTTTTTTTATTCTTTCTTCTAGCGTGAATACTTTTTCAGCAATTGTTTTAACATTATCTTCATTTTTTTCTACAACAGCTTCAATGATCAAAGGTTGATCGGACTTTGTAAGTGTTTCTGCTTCAGAATAAGCATCTGGAAACACTACCACTTCAACTGAGGAAGTGAGGTCTTCGAGAACCAAAATCGCCATTCTCGTTCCTTTTCTTGTAATGATTTCTCTATGAGAAGAAACGATTCCGCCGATGATAGCTCTTTTCTTATGCTCCACTTTATCTAGATCTACGATATCGTGAGTCACTACTTTACTGAACACATTTTCTAGTCCATTGAGAGGATGTTCGCTCAAGTAAAATCCCAAAACTTCTTTTTCACAGTTGAGTTTTGCAGATTTTGTCCATGTGGGCACTTCAGGCAAATCAATTTCTTTCTCAGAGGATTCTTCCTCGATCATGCCAAAAAGACTAGATTGGCCCAATTCACGATCGTTTCTTTCCACTTCCGCACGCTCAATGAATTTTTCAAATCCTGCAAAGAGTTTTGCTCTGTGTACACCAAAATTATCAAAGGCTCCGGCTTTAGTTAAACTCTCGATCACTTTTTTATTTACGCGTCTTAAATCCACGCTCATAAAGAAGTCTGATATAGATTCAAATTTTTGATTTTCTTTGAGCCCACGAGCTTCTAAAATAGCTTCCACAGCAGACTGCCCGACACCTTTGATCGCACCAAGACCGAAGAAAACATCGCTTTCTCTCACTGTAAATCCATGCTCAGAGAAATTCACATCTGGTGGTTTTACAATGATATTGTGTTTTCTTGCATCTTTAATGTACTTAACGATTTTATCTGTATCTGAAAGTTCGGTGTTGAGCAGAGCTGCGTAGAATTCCACAGTGTAGTAGTTCTTAAGCCAAGCAGTTTGTCCAGCAACCACACAATAAGCAGCAGCATGGGATTTGTTAAAACCATACTCGGCAAACTTTGCCATCAAATCAAAGAGTTCTCCCGATTTTTTAACATCGTGACCATTCTTATTCGCACCATCCATGAATCGTTGTCTTTGCTGATCCATTTCTTCTTTGATCTTTTTACCCATCGCACGACGGAGTAAATCCGCTTCACCCAGAGAGTAACTGGCAATCTTCGAAGCAATCAGCTGTACCTGCTCTTGGTAAACAATAATCCCGTAAGTTTCTTTTAAAATCTCTTCGAGTTCTTCAAAGATATAAGTCACCTTCACTTGACCATGTTTACGCGCAATGTACTCAGGAATCATATCCATAGGACCTGGACGATAGAGTGAGTTCACAGCAACGATATCTTCAAAGCAAGTTGGCTTCACACGCTTTAAGGTTTCGGTCATACCGCCACCTTCAAACTGGAACACTCCAGCCGTATCTCCTCTAGTCATCAGGTCATAAATCCCTGCATCCGTCATAGAGATTTCACTCGCTTTAAACTTCTTGCTTCTATTTTTTTCAATGAGTTTTAAAGCATTATCAATAAGTGTAAGAGTTTTTAATCCCAAAAAGTCGAACTTGATCAATCCGATTTTCTCAGACACCTTCATATCATACTGAACAACGTTTTCGCCCTCAGCGCCTTTGTAAAGAGGTGCGTAACTTACAAGAGGTAAATTAGAGATAACAACACCCGCAGCATGGATCGAGGCATGTCTATGAATGCCTTCGATCTTGCGCGCAAGCTCAAAAAGATTTGCCATTCTAGAGTCTTGATCCATCAATTCTTGGATTCTTGGTTCTAGAGTCAATGCATCCTCTAAAGTGACACCTAGCTTATCTGGCATGAGCTTGGAAAGTACATCCACTTCCTGGAAACTCATTCCCATCACGCGCCCGACATCTCTGATTGCAGCACGAGCCTGAAGTTTACCGAAAGTAATGATCTGAGAAACTGAAGCTGCACCATATTTATTGGTTACATAATTAATCACTTCACCACGACGATCTTGACAGAAGTCGATATCAAAATCCGGCATAGATACACGCTCAGGATTTAAGAATCTCTCGAAAATTAATTTATTTTTAATAGGATCAAGATCAGTAATGTTAAGAGAGTAAGCGACCAAGCTTCCCGCTCCCGATCCCCTTCCTGGTCCAACGGGTATTCCATTTTCTTTGGCCCAGTTGATAAAATCTTGTACGATCATGAAGTAACCGCTGAATCCCATCTTGTCGATGACATCCAACTCGAAATCCAATCTTGCAAAGTATTCCGGTTTATTTTCTTCTAAGACCGTTTCATTACGGGCTTTTTGTTCTTGGAACCTGCCCTCGAGTCCAATCAAAGATTTATCTTTGATTTCTTGCTTAAGAGTTTTTCCATTTTCAGTTGGGAAACTTGGAAGATGATAAATCGGTTTTCCATTTTCATCTTTCAATTTGAAATTTACTTTGCAGCGATCAGCAATCACCAATGTATTGTCACAAGCTTCCGGAATGTCCTTAAAAAGCGCTCTCATTTGCTCGGGAGGCTTGAGATAAAGCTGATCACTTCCAAGTTTTAGTCTAGATTCATCCTGAAGAGTTTTGTTACTTCCAATGCACATTAAAACTTCTTGAGAGAAGGCATCAGAGTTCTCTAAGTAAAACACTTCATTTGTAGCAACAAGTGGAGCACCTGTGATTTTAGAAGCTTCCTGCAAAAATGCATTATATTCTTTCCACTTTTCAATTCCCGGTCTTTGCATTTCAAGATAGAAACTTTCTGGATATATTTTTTGATAGAATTTGATTTGTTCTATCGCTTTTTCAGGACCATGATCAAAATAGGTTATCGCGATATCACCACGAAGGCCGCCAGAAAGCGCTATAAGATTTTTATTAAACTTTTCTAAAACTTCATAGTCGATTCTGGGTTTATAGTAAAAACCTTCCTGATAACCGATCGAAGAGATCTGACAGAGATTTTGATAACCTTCATAATTTTGCGCTAGCAGAACAATCCTTTTATTTTGCGCTCGCCCTGCGTTCCTGGATTCTTCTTGCTTAACCAACCTTCCTGCAGGAGCAATATAAGCATCAAGACCAATGATTCCATTGATGCCTTTAGCTTTTGCGCCAAGATAAAAATCCACAGCACCGAACATATTTCCGTTATCCGTTATCGCAGCTGCAGGCATCTGAAAATCAGAAACTTTTTGAATGAGCGACTTCACTCTCGTGCTAGCCTCGAGCAAAGAATATTCTGTGTGAACATGCAAATGTACAAATGAGTTACCCAAAATATTTTCCCTCTATTCCCACTCAATAGTGCCCGGAGGCTTTGATGTAATATCATAAACCACTCGGTTCACTTTTCTTACTTCGTTCGTGATTCTCCCAGAAACCTTCTTTAAAAAGTCATGAGGAAAATCAAACCAATCTGCCGTCATGCCATCCCGTGATGTCACAGCTCTCAGTGCAACTGATTTTTCATAGGACCTGTTGTCTCCTTGAACTCCTACAGTTCTAATAGGAAGAAGTACCACAAACGCTTGCCAGATCTGAGCATACAACCCACTTGATTTTAATTCTTCAGTGAAAATTGCATCACAATCTCTTAAAATATCTAAATATTCTTTTGTAATATCGCCAAGAACTCTTACCGCCAATCCCGGCCCAGGGAACGGGTGTCTCATCAAAATTTCTTTTGGAATTCCAAGCTCAGCGCCAATAGCCCTTACTTCATCCTTAAAAAGTTCTCTCAAAGGTTCTACCAACTTCAATTTCATTTTTTCAGGCAAGCCGCCCACATTGTGATGGGTTTTGATTGTCACCGAAGCTCCATTCGGAGAAACACTTTCAATCACATCAGGATACAAAGTTCCTTGCGCGAGGAAAGTGATCTGATCTTTTGATTTAATAAATTGATCAAAAACTTCGATAAATTTATTTCCGATAATTTTTCTTTTCTTCTCCGGCTCTACTATATCTTTCAATGCAGTTAAAAAATCATCTTCCGCATCAATACCTGTAACATTAAGACCAAGACTTCTATAAATTCCTAAAACTTCTTCATATTCATTTTTTCTTAAAAGGCCATTGTTTACAAAACAGCATTCCACTTTGTCTACGCCTAAGATTCTTGTGAGCAAGACTCCCACAACCGTGGAATCCACTCCACCTGACAGCGCACAAAGCACGTGTCCATCCTGAACTCTATCTTTTACTTTTTTTGTAAGTTCATTTAAAATATTTTGTGGAGACCAGGTGGCCTTCACTCCACACATTTCAAAAACAAATTTTCCAAGGATATGTTCACCATTTTGTGTGTGGCTCACTTCCGGATGGAACTGCAATGCCAGAATATCTTTTCCATCAAGCTTTCCATGAATCGCGGCAATGGCTCCAGAATTTGTTTTTGCTAAAATCTTAAAGTTTTTTGGAAGTTCTTCAACGGTATCTCCATGGGACATCCAAACCATTTGTGTATCCCCATCGTAAATAGAATTGTCTTCCCACTTGAGATAAGTCATCCCGTATTCACGCTTGTTAGAAGGAATTACTTTTCCCCCAAGATCTTTGGTTACAAGCTGCATTCCGTAGCAAACCCCAAGAATTGGAGCAATATTCACAAGCTCAGAAATTTTTCTATAAGGAGCACCTTCATCACCTACTGATGACGGACCACCACTTAGGATAATTCCTTTAGGAGAAAAATTTTTTAAATTCTCTAATGAATGACTAAACGGAAAAATTTCCGAGTAAATGCCCATCTCTCGCAATTTTCTTGCGATAAGCTGTGTGTACTGAGATCCGAAATCCAAGATGGCAATTTTATCCATTTTTACCTTTGTTTTTGTCTTCGCAAAAAATTCCTCATGCTATTCTAATCTATAATTAGGTGCTTCTTTTGTGATTGTCACATCATGCACGTGAGATTCTTTTAGTCCAAATGGAGAGATTCTAACAAATTGCGCCTTCTCTTGAAGTTCAGCAACTGTGTTTGCACCTAAGTAACCCATGCCTGACTTTAATCCACCAAGAAGCTGATAAATGATTCCACTGGCACTTCCCTTGTAAGGAACTTTACCTTCGATGCCTTCAGGAACTAATTTTTCATTTTCATAAACTTCGGCTTGGCCATAACGATCTTTCGATCCTTCTTTCATAGCACCGATGCTACCCATCCCACGGTAAACTTTGTATGTACGACCTTGATAAAGAATTGTTTCACCAGGCGACTCATCGCAACCCGCCAGTAAGTTTCCAACCATGATGGTATTTGCTCCTAAGGCAATGGCCTTTGTTACGTCACCAGAATATCTGATGCCGCCGTCGGCGATCACAGTCTTACCCATTTTCTTTGCCACTTCTGCGCAATCCATCACTGCCGAAATTTGCGGAACACCAATTCCTGCTACTATTCTTGTAGTGCAGATACTTCCAGAACCCATTCCCACTTTGACCACATCAGCCCCTGCTTCAAAGAGTGCCTTAGCACCGTCAGCCGTTGCTACGTTACCTGAGATGAGAATAATATCTGGAAATCTTTTTCTTAAATATTTTGTCGTATCAATTACGTTTTTTGAATACCCGTGAGCTGTATCGATACAGATGATATCTGCACCATGAGTAACTAAAGCATCTGCTCTTTCGAACGCCTCAGGACCCACACCAATTCCTGCACCAGCAACAAGTCTTCCACGACCATCTTTTGTGGCCTGAGGATATTGCTTTGCCTTTTCGATATCTTTGATTGTGATAAGACCTTTTAAAATTCCATCTTTATCCACAACTGGTAATTTTTCGATTCTATGTTCTTGCAAGATATCTCTTGCCTGAGCGAGAGTTGTTCCCACTTGCGCCGTGACAAGATCATCTTTTGTCATCACGTCACCAATAAGTTGAGTCGTGTTGGTTTCGAATCTTAAATCACGGTTTGTTAGAATCCCAACGAGTTTTCCTTTTACCGTGATCGGAACTCCACTGATTCCATATTTTTTCATGAGATCGAGAGCATCTTGAACTTTTTTATCTGGACCGAGAGTTATAGGTTCTGAAATCATCCCACTTTCATATTTTTTTACTTTTTCAACTTCTTGAGCTTGTATATCGATCGGCATATTTTTGTGAATCACACCAAAACCGCCCAATTGAGCCATCACTCTTGCAACCTTATGGCCAGTCACTGTGTCCATCGCGGATGATATCAGTGGGGAGTTTAAATACAGATCTTTAGCAAAAAAACTTTTTGTTGAAATTTCTGTAGGAACCAATTCCGAATATTGAGGAATTAATAATACATCATCAAAGGTCAGTGCTAGTCTAATATCGTTCTTCGATAGGCTGGCCATTCAAATACCCTTTCCTGTTTGTTGGCTTGCTTCTGCATACCATGATTTATATAAAATATAATTTTGTTCTGATTTTTCTAGGAATGCCAATTCATCAGGCTTTAGTGGTCTTACCGCTTTTGCCGGGCGACCTAAAATCAACATCCCTTCTTGATCAAAGTTTGCTTCTTCTGTGATCAAGCTTCCAGCGCCAACGATACATCTTGCCGCAACTTTAGCCTTATCCATGATCGTTGTACCCATACCGATTAAACATCTATCACCGATCTCACAACCATGAAGAATCACATTGTGTCCGACCGTGACACCTTTTCCAATTGTAGTTCCGCACTTATTAAAAGTTCCATGAATCATGGTGCCGTCTTGAATATTTGTTTTATCGCCAATTCTAATGTGATGAACATCGCCTCTTAAAATAGCGTTAAACCAAATTGAAACATCACTACCCAGAACCACATCACCCACAACCGTAGCATTGGGAGCCAAGAAACAATTTTCGCCAATTTTTGGCGTGAATCCTCTTACCGTCATAATTGTCGCCATCAATTCCCTCTCAGCGTTGCGTACAAGGTTTGTGGTTTTGCTTTTTCAATTTTTACTCTGATCGTTTTTCCAATATAGTCTTTATCTATGATCGGAGTTTCATTCGTTACGTGAACCAACTGGTTTCTAGAGTTTCTTCCAGTTACGATTCCAGGATAATCATCATTTACTTTTTCAACTAAGATATCAAATTCTTGGCCTACGGCTTTCTGACAGCCCGTTGCTAGTTGGGCTTTATGTTTTTTAAATAAGCGATCGAGTCTCTCTGATTTTACTTCTTCTGGAATCTGATCGCCCCATCTTGCCGCTTTAGTGAAAGGTCTTGGCGAATATTTATAAGCATAGATTGTTTCAAATTCGACTTCATCGAGCAGCGAAAGTGTTTGCTGGAATTCTTGTTCTGTTTCACCAGGAAAGCCCACGATAATGTCCGTTGATAAACAAACTCCCGGAACATGATCTAAAATTTTTTTTACTTTATCGAGATATTGCTCACGCGAATAAACCCGGTTCATTTTATTTAAAACTTCCGTGCTTCCTGATTGAACTGGAAGATGAATATAATCACAAACTTTATCGCGATAATTTTTGTGAACCAACATTAAATCTTCATTGAAATCCTTTGGATGACTTGTTGTGTATCTAATTCTTTGAAGTTCGGTTTCATCAGTGAGCTTCATAAGAAGTTGCGCAAATGTAGTTCCGCACTCACCTAGATAGGAATTTACATTTTGACCAAGCAAAGTAACTTCCTTTACCCCACGCTCAGTTAATTTTTTAATATCATTTACGATGTCAATTGCAGGTCTTGACCTCAATCTTCCACGCGTGAAAGGCACTACACAGAAGGTACAAAAATTATCGCAGCCTTTAGTGATATTTACAAAAGTTGAAATCCCAGGATTTCGCACCATGTGTTCAACATTGTAGGGCTCGTTGTTATAAAATTGAGCCTTAACAACCTTTCCGTCGGTCGTTTGACCTTGGCTTAATATCTGTGGAAGTTCATCGATATTGTCTGGACCAAATACAAAATCAATCAAGGGCGATCTAGTTAAAAGCTTCGCCTTCTCTTGCTGGCCTACGCACCCACCAACACCGATCTTGAGCTTTGGATTTTTATTTTTAAGTTTATAGTATGAACCCACTTCAGAATGAACCTTATGAACGGGTTTTTCACGAACGCTGCAAGAATTGATGATGATAAGGTTTGCTTGTTCCGGAGTTTTAACTGGAGTGTAGTTTTGCATCTCCAGAAGTGAGTACATTCTTTCGGTGTCATTTTCATTCATTTGACAACCGTAAGTAGAGATAAACACACCATTCTCTACGGCCTGTACCGGCTGTTTTACCGTTTGATTTTCGGTAGAGTTTTGAGGTGTGTTTTCCATAAGTACCTATAGTATAAATTGTGTAAAAAAGTAAGGTATTTCCAGTTACTTCCCTGCTTTTTTAAAGCCAATTATTTAGTTATTTAAAATCAATTTTTTGTACGGTATATTAGGGTTTTAGTGGTGCACGTCTAAGTGTGTCAACAATCAAAAGGTGAAGTGAAATGGATCCACGCAGCTCAAGTTCCCAAAAGCATAAATATCAACCCGTCCCCAAAGACTTTTTAAAGCTTGTTAAAGAGACTTTTGAAGAAAAATACGCAGACTTTTTGAAGGATAAAACCCTTATTGTGGATGGCGCCATCTTCCCAGAAGAGCTTATTTTGGTTGTGGGCATAAAAAACAATAACGAGAAGATCAGACAGGTGAATTTCGAATCTTCTATGGACTATGAAAACGTAGACGATACTAAGGTTTTAGAGAAAATCCATATGAGTATCGATGCCTTGGACGCTATGTTTATAGAATATGTTGAAGCTAATGGCGATATTGAAATGCCAAAGCTCTGGACAGAATTCGAATTCGAAGGCCAAAAACTCTACCTAAAATCAAGCACAGATAACATAGAACTCGAAAAGGCCGCCGAAGAATTCTTGCGTCAACACGACACAAACTCCTCTGAAGAAACTATTCATTAATTACATCAAAAACAAAATACACCTACTGTAATTAGTTCTGACGCATTAGTTTTAAGTTTATACTCTTTAAAAAAGTACCTAGCCTCCGCTCAACAATAAAGGGGGCTTTATGCTAAAATTCGCTTTGGCTGCAATCGCAGTCGCTTTAATTTCACAAAACTCATTTGCTTTAGAATGTCATGGTACGGAACCATTCTGGGGAGCAACTCTAACCGAAGACAATCTGTCTTTACAGACGGTAGATATTGAGGGAGTAACTGAAACTAAAATCACGAAAGTTGCAGGCGCCGCAGGAATGGTTGAAGAATTCCTTCAAGTTTACTCTAACGAAGATGGTCCAGTTGCTGTAGTTAGAAAAACAGATTCATGCTCAAACGGAATGTCTGATGAAACGTTTCCACAAGAAATCATTATTCTTAGTGGAGATACAAATCTTTACGGCTGTTGCGGTGAACCATTGCCAGTTAACGACGGAGAGAATTCTAAGTAATCTCAATTTTAAGAATTTAAATAAAAAAGGCGCGGATTGTATCCAGCGCCTTTTTTATTTGTACTTTAAAGATTACGAATTAAAACGAGTCATCATCTCCGTCGCCGGCTGTTTGTAGACCTCTAACCTCGTCCATCAAGCCTTGATCGTCTTCATTTTCTGGTTGGTCAACATCAACGTCTTCAATTTCAAGCTCTTGAATTGCAGCTAAGAAGTGTTTTTCAGATTTTAAATCATCACGAATCATTTCAATATACTTATCTGGATATCTTAAAGTTAATTCTTCGATATATTTTTCGAGTTTTCCGTCTGTTAAAATTTTCTTTCTTAGTTGGATTTTTTTCCAAAGTTTTAAGTAATGGAAACGACAATATCCATCTACGATAGAAAGCTCATCACATTCTCTCATTTTACAATAGAGTCTACCTTCAGCGTCCCTAAGAGCAATTTCGACTTCACCTTCACCATCAGATTCGCCTAAAAGAGCTCTTAACTCTTCCATTTGTTCTGGAGTTTTGGTTTTAAGGTCCTCGTATTGAGCCACTTCATCATCGAAGTTGTCTTCATAGTCATCAAAACCTAGGTCGTCTTTTTTCTCTTTAGATTTTTTATCCGGCGATTTTTTATCAGCTTTTTTGTCTGCCTTTACCGGAGTTGCTGCGGCTACCGTTTTAGGTGTTTTTTTAGCAGCTTCTTCCTTTACAGCAGTTTTTGGAGCCATAACTTTTGCGACAGGAGCTTTAACAGGCTTTGCAGTTTTTACAGGTTGCTTGTTATTTTTCTGTGCCGCAGCCGCTGCTTTTGGAGCTGCTACTTTAGAATTAGGTGTTTTTGCTTTAACTGCAGGCTTTTTCTGGGTAGTTTTCTGCGCTGCAGCTTTCTTTTTGGGGTCTTTTTTAGTCTTTGCCATAGGAAAAAAATCCTAGGGTTGATTCACAAACCTGTCAACGAGTTCCTTCAGGTGTTGCACGAATAGTGCAGCCAGATGTGGGTTCAGAACGTATTTAGATTTACTCGTCCCGCTTCGCCAGTGATCGAAATTCTTCCTGATTCTCCGCCACGCAAAGTTCCTTTAAGAGTTTTCGTTGCTCCATACTCATCTTTGTTTAAGTAACTAGGAGCCTGGAACTGACCTTCTGATAGAGCAAAGTAAACTTGAGCACCACTAGAAGACGGCACCGAAAGCTTAATGTTTGCATTCTTGATGGTTGCCTTAAATCGAGCAGGATTTGTAAGTTTTGCCGTAATTATAGCTTGGTCAGAAACACCTTCGATTGCACCTTGGAAAGATACTAAATCTAGCTTTCCTTGATCCGCATCGAACTTAAGAGTTCCACTTGAACCCTCAACTGTTGTCGTACCGGATTTAGAATTCAAATTCACATCGCCATTCACTCCTTTTAAAGAAGAATTGCCATTGAAATTTGTAACATCTAAATTCCCTTCGACTCCTGAAAAAATAAGTTTTCCATCAAACACGTCCGCTTTTAAGCGGCCAGAGTGTTTAGTAACATCCAAATTTCCTTTTACCATATTCACTTTAAATGGTGCCGCTGTATTCTCTAGAGATACGGAACCATTTTCCAAAACAACATGTGTCGCCTGCTTCCATCCATTGATTGAAACCTTACCTACTCTCGAATTGATATTGAGCTCTGTTGAAGGGCCTCGAAGGATCATGTAGTAGCGGTATTGAGTTTCTAGTTTTTTATCTACAAATACTTTTGAGGGATAGTTACAAATAACTTTAATTGTTTCTTTGATCGCATCTTTTTGAACAGAAATATTCCAGTCTGTATCAGTATTCGCCTTAGTTCCGTCAAAAACTTGTGTGCCGACTTTCAAGTGCGGTGTTGATCCATCATGAATAACTTTGATATCAATATTCAAACATTGAATATCGATTTGAGTATTTTTGATATTTTCAAAAGTTGTAACATTTTGTGACTTTTGTGCAAAACTGACTGCTGTAAATAAAGTTATTAGCGCAGTAAAAAATGTATTCATAAAACCTCAATCCGTTATATTCAGCCCAACACGATACCAATATCATTATTTAGAGGTATGTGTCATTGATAAATCTTTCTTGCCCCTGCTCTACAAGAGCAATATTTTTATCTCAATTGATTAATAGCTCAGTGGTGAGCTTTGGAGGAACATATGAAAGAAGTTGTAATATTATCTGCTCAACGTACGGCCATTGGCTCTTTTATGGGAAGCTTGTCATCTGTTCCCGCTCCCAAGTTAGGTGCTGCCGCAATAAAAAAGGCACTCGAAGTAGCTAAGATTGCAGGCGACCAAGTTCAAGAATGCATTATGGGAAATGTACTTACGGCAGGAGTTGGCCAGGCGCCAGCAAGGCAGGCCGCTATCTATGCAGGTCTTCCGCAATCTGTAGAATGTTTAACGATCAATAAAGTGTGTGGTTCAGGATTGAAAGCCGTAATGCTAGCCAGTGATTCTATCCGTGCTGGAAATGCAGATGTGATCGTGGCGGGCGGACAAGAAAATATGTCTCTCGCTCCTCATCTTCTTGAAAACGTAAGAAACGGATACAGAATGGGCCCATCACAATTAACAGACTCCATGATCAAAGATGGTCTCTGGGATCCCTACAACAATATGCATATGGGAAATTGTGGAGAGATTTGCGCAAAAGAATTTAACTTTACACGCGAAGCTCAAGATCAATTTGCCATCGATAGTTATAAAAATGCTCAAGAGGCTTTAAAATCTGGCGCTTTCAAAAATGAAATTGTTGGTGTAGAAGTTCAAGCCGGAAAACAAACTGTACTCGTGGACTCTGACGAAGAACCTACAAAAGCTAAGTTTGATAAAATCCCAGAATTAAAACCTGCCTTCGATAAAACCGGAACGATCACCGCGGCCAATGCCTCTAAATTGAACGATGGTGCTGCTGCTCTTGTTATTGCTTCTGGAGATTATGCAAAGTCTAACAACCTAAAACCAATGGCTAGAATTGTCTCTTACGCATCCTTTGCCCAAGATCCAAAATGGTTTACGACTGCACCAGCCGGAGCAATCAAAAAAGCTTTAACAAAAGCTAATCTCAAAGCTACAGACATAGACCTCTGGGAAATCAACGAAGCTTTCGCCGTTGTTACAATGGCTGCAATTAAAGAATTCAACTTAGATCCTAAAAAAGTAAATGTGAATGGCGGGGCGATTGCTCTGGGTCATCCAATTGGAGCAAGTGGTGCGAGAGTTCTTACAACTCTTCTCCACACTCTCGAAAAGAAAAATCTAAAGCGCGGTCTAGCAACACTTTGTATTGGTGGCGGCGAAGGTGCCGCACTTATCGTAGAAAGATTATAATATGGCAGCAACGAAAGTTTACAAAGACGCAGAATCAGCACTTGAAGGCGTAAAAGACGGAATGACTATCCTAGTGGGTGGCTTCGGTCTTTGCGGAATTCCTGAAAATTTAATTACAGCACTCAGAGACACGGGAGCAAAAAACCTCACCTGTGTTTCCAATAACGCAGGCGTGGATGATTTTGGTTTAGGACTTTTGCTTCACACAAGACAAATCAAAAAGATGGTTTCCAGTTACGTTGGAGAAAATAAAACTTTTGAAAAACAATATCTCTCAAAAGAATTGGAATTGGAATTTGCCCCACAAGGAACTCTTGCCGAAAGACTTCGTGCAGGCGGCGCCGGTATCCCTGCTTTCTACACACCCACTGGTGTGGGAACCTTAGTTGCTGAAGGCAAAGAGATTCGTGAATTCAACGGACGTCCTTATGTCCTTGAAAAAGGAATCACAGGAGATTTTGCACTAGTTAAAGCTTGGAAGGGCGATAAGTTCGGAAATTTGATTTTTAGAAAAACTGCTAGAAACTTTAATCCTATGATCGCAACAGCTGGAAAAATCACAGTTGTTGAGGTTGAAGAGTTGGTAGAAGTTGGAGAACTTGAGCCAGATCAAATTCACACCCCTGGTGTTTACGTTCAACGTATCATCCAAGGTCCTTCATACGAAAAACGCATCGAACAACGAACAACAAGGTAAGTCATGTTAACTAAAGAACAGATCGCACAAAGAATTTCAAAAGAAGTAAAAGACGGCTTCGTTGTAAACTTAGGTATTGGTATTCCAACTCTAGTTGCGAATTATATTCCTGAAGGGATGACTGTCTATTTACAAAGCGAGAATGGTCTTTTAGGAATGGGTCCTTTCCCTTCCGAAAAAGATGTGGATGCCGACCTCATCAATGCCGGCAAACAAACAATCACCACTGTACCAGGAGCAAGTTTCTTTTCATCAGCAGATAGTTTTGCGATGATTCGCGGGGGTCACGTGGACTTAACAGTTCTCGGTGCTATGCAAGTAGACGAAGAAGGCAACATCGCAAATTGGATGATTCCTGGAAAAATGGTAAAGGGCATGGGCGGAGCAATGGATCTCGTTGCCGGCGCAAAACGTGTGATCGTGGCCATGCAACACGTAGATAAGTCAGGCGATATGAAACTCGTTAAAAAATGCACTTTGCCCTTTACAGGATTGAGATGCATTCATCAGATCGTCAGTGACTACGGAGTTCTTGACGTTACGCCAGAAGGTTTTTTACTCAGAGAGTTCGCTCCAGACTTATCTGTTGACCAAGTTGTGAAAGCCACTGCGGGTAAAATTAAAGTAGCTTCTGACGTTAAGCCTATGAAGCTTTAATCTTTATTAATTAATAGGGTATGCAAAAGAATAAGTTTGCTTTGCTTTGCTTTTGCGAAGCAAATTCTAGATGCTGTAGAATAAATATGAACGCAAAGAAAAATAAAATACTTAGGAAGATCGGTGCAGTTTTAGATTTTTTTGTATTCTTCTTGATTAAAAAGTAACTAAATATTCCTACAATAAAGCAATGAGAGCTTGCAATAATCGCAAGCAGCGGGACAGACAAAAGGCTCCAGTAGAAATCCAATCCTTTAAATATATCAGTAAGGTCCGACAAGAGTTAATTCCTTTAAGATTTGAGTATTCTTATTATTGATCCGAATATCAATTCGCAAATCTTTTTTAATACTTCCCCCAGACTCTCTAATTAAAGCCGTGGAAAATTTTGCGAAGAAATGAATCTCCCGACTTGTATTGGGATTTAGCATCAGATTATTTTGAGGAAGTACCAATTCGATATCTGAACTTATCTGAGCAAATATTATATCCGAACTTTGATTATGCATATGAAGTTTAAAATGATTCAACACTCTGTCTTCCCCATTCTCTTTTATTAGAGAGTAAGGTGCCTCTTTGGCCTTAAGTACACTCACCATAAGAGGATCTCTAGACTGAACAAAATAAATTAGCAATGTGCTCATTAATAAAATTACAAATAGGTATGCAAGCACTCTGGGTCTAAGTATTTTATTTCTTACTGAAATATGAGTTTTACTTTCAATTTCAAATTCTGAACTATAGCGTATAAGACCTAAGGGTTTTTTAACCTTTTCCATTATCTCATCGCAAGCATCAATGCACGCTGTACAACCAATGCATTCCATCTGGATTCCACGCCGAATATCAATACCCGTTGGACAAACTTCAACACAACGATTGCAATTGACACAATCGCCCTGTTTTTCTTTTGATATATTCGGATCTTTTCTAGGCTCACCACGATTGTAATCATACATAACTGACAGGGATTTTTTATCCATCAATACAGCCTGTATACGCCCATAGGGACACGCGATAATACAAAATTGTTCTCTAAACCAACCAAAATTAAAAAGTAATACTAAAGTCATTCCCATTACGATTGTAAAAGCCGTCCAGTTTTCTTTTGGTGTGCCGGTCATCATTCCAATCAAACGATCTGATCCGACAAAATACGCTACAAAGGAGTGTGCTATGACAGCGGACACAACAAAATAACAAAGCCACGTTAAAGAGACTTTTAATATTTTTTCTTTATGCCAAGGCTCTCCTGATAATTTTCTTCTTTTTATATAATTACCTTGTATCCAAGCTTCAATTCTGCGGTAAATTCCATCTATAAAAACAGTTTGAGGACAAGCCCATCCACACCAAACTCTACCAAAAAGAGCCGTCACAAAAGCCAGGCTAATGGTGCCAACAGCCAGTACCAAAAAAATCAACGGAGCATCATGGGCTTTAAACAAGATTCCAAAGAGATGGAAAGTTCTGTTTGGTATATCAAATAAAAATATTTGAATCCCATTCCATTTCAACCAAGGTAAAATAAGAAAAAATAAAATTAGCGCGACTTCGACAATATTTCTATGTCTTCTAAAAAAACCTCTCACCTCAGCCGGATAAAGGAAAATACGATTTCCTTTATTGTCTGTAGTAGAAAGTCTTTCGTCGCCTAAGGACATAACTAATCCTTATACTCTGTCCCCTCTGAAGCCTTTGCTCCAGCAGGATTAGTACCTTTTAATGATTTAATAAACGCTACCGTCGCAATTTGTTCCTCAGGGCTCAAAACTGCTTCCCAAGGCACCATACCTTTTTCAGGTACACCTTTTTGAATGACATGGAGTATGTCTTTTGGTTTATCTCCATGGATCCAGAAGTTATCTGTCATATTGGGACCGATGAGCCCTTGCCCCTTATCGCCATGACACATAAAACACTTTTCGGCATAAATTTTTTTTCCAACCTCTATATTTTTTGTATCTTTAATGAGTTCGTCCAAATTTGCAAAGGCATCCCCACCGCCACTCGAGTCCACATCGAGAGTTTTAATAACCGCTAATTCGCCAGCTAACTCCTGATCTGTTGATGGCCCATCAAAAATTTCGTAATACCCGTAATATAATACTCCGTAGATGACTGTAATTACAAAAATAGCTACCCACCAATTCGGCAAAGGATGATCGTGTTCAACAATACCATCATAATGCTCATTTAGAATCTTCGCGTCTTTATTGTCTAGATTATTTTTATCGTTCTTATCACTCATGACTCATTTTCCTCTAATGGAATTTTTGACATAACATCGTAATATTCATCCTTAATTTTGTAGACCTTGATAATCATCACGACAAAAAAGACAAAAAATATAACTAGACCAATCAGGGTCAACCACGTGTCTGTGAAATATGCCAAACCCTCTTGCTTCATTTTTTCTCCTTTTGTCCAAGAGACTGTAGGTATGCTATCAGCGCAATAATTTCTTTCTGCTCAAGCTTATCTACTGCAACGCCACTGGCTTTTAAATTTTCTGCGATGGATTTTGCTTGTTCTTCAGCATCAAGATCAGCCCTAGAAAGCTCTTCATCTGTATACGGAACCCCTAGGCTCTTCATGACAGATAATTTTTTTCTCAAAACTAAGAAATCTGTTTTGTTTTTAGCTAACCAAGGATACGCCGGCATAATTGATCCCGGAGTGACAGCTCTTGGATCAATCATATGACGGTAATGCCATAGGTCTGGATATTTTTTCCCAAGGCGAGAAAGGTCAGGGCCTGTTCTTTTTGATCCCCACTGAAACGGTCTATCCCACATTGACTCTTCGATAGTAGATGCATTTCCATATCTTATTACTTCAGCTGGTAATTTTCTGATCATTTGAGAATGACAAACATAACAGCCTTCTTTGATATAAAGGTCTCGCCCTGCCAGTTCCAATGCTGAGTACGGATCAATCACCTTTATAGGATCAACATATTTATGCAAAGAAAGTGTCGGTACAATTTCAATGACTGAACCTACAGCAATTGCAATGAATGAAAGCACACTGAATAAAAGTCCCATGCCCTCTAATTTTTTGTGCTTAGTCCCTGTTGTATTATCAAATTTAATTACCTTTGCTGCTAAAAGCTCTGCCTTCTCTTTTTTAGGAGCCGCCTGAATTGTCTTATAGATATTGTAAGCTAACAAAATAAATCCAGCTAAATAAAACGCTCCACCAATTGCACGCACCCAGTAAAGAGGTACAATTCTTGTTACAGTTTCTACAAAATCTGGATATACTAATTTCCCTTTTTCATTCAGTGCCAACCACATCAATCCTTGCGTGATTCCCGCCGTAACCATAGATATGTAATATAAAAGTATCCCTAGTAAGCCCAACCAGAAGTGAACTGTCGCCAATTTCACGCTATGTAATTTTACATTCCATAAACGAGGAACTAGATAATAGATCATGGCAAAAGTAAGGAAACCATTCCATCCCAATGCACCACTATGAACATGGCCGATAATCCAGTCCGTGTAGTGACCGATTGCGCTTACGGATTTAATGGATAAAAGAGGACCTTCAAAAGTTGCCATCCCATAGAATGTTATCGCTGCAACCATAAATTTAATGATCGGATCATCACGGAGGAGATGCCATGCGCCTCTCAAAGTCAAAAGACCATTGATCATCCCACCCCAACTTGGTGCCCATAGCATAAGTGAGAAAACCATACCCAATGTTTGCGCCCAATCAGGCAAAGCTGTATAAAGCAGATGATGAGGACCTGCCCAAATATAAATAAAAACTAAAGACCAAAAGTGTATAATTGAGAGTCGATATGAATAAATCGGACGATTCGCCATCTTGGGCATGTAATAATACATGAGTCCTAAGAA
Organism: Bdellovibrionota bacterium; assembly: GCA_040386775.1. Taxonomy (NCBI): domain Bacteria; kingdom Pseudomonadati; phylum Bdellovibrionota; species Bdellovibrionota bacterium. Next base: position 287,034 of record JAZKEU010000008.1, read on the forward strand.
CGGCGTTGTTAAAAAGAATGCAACAGCATTGTGACCATACCACCACTGAACGAGTGCATCTTGAATACCCGCATAAACAGGATAACTTTTTAAGAATGTCACTGGAAGTTCAATCGAGTTCACAATATGCAGCACTGCTACGGTAATGATCGTGGCAATATAAAACCATATAGCAACATACATATGCTGCTCACGGCGTTTTTTTATAGTCCCAAAAAAATTAATTGCAAAAACAACCCAGATCAATGTGATTGCAATATCAATAGGCCATTCGAGCTCTGCGTATTCCTTGGATTGAGAATAACCTAGCGGTAGCGTAATTGCTGCAGCTACAATGATTAGCTGCCAGCCCCAAAAATGAATTCCACTTAAAACATCCGAAAACATTCTGGTTTTAAGAAGCCTTTGAGATGAATGATAAATACCTGCAAAAATCGCATTTCCTGCAAAAGCAAAAATTGCAGCATTGGTATGAAGAGGTCTAAGCCTTCCAAAAGTAATATACTCGCTATTTAAGTTGAACGGCCAATAAGCTAATTGCAGTGCTGCCAGTAAACCAAAGAACATGGCTGCTCCTGCCCATACCATCGTAGCTAGTAGAAATTTCTTTACGATATCATCATCGTAAGAAAAATACTCGTAGTTATCCTTCATGCATCTCTCCTTTTTCATCATCATTGAGCATTTTTAGAGCAGGCGTATCCAAATCATCAAATTGACCAGAACGATTGGCCCATAAAAAATAAATTAAAAAAACAAAACCCAAAAGCAAAGCTAAAGGAATAAGTATGACCAGAATATTCATCTCACTCCTCTCAAAGTATTTAGCAAAATTACAACCGAACTGATGGGCATTAGAATAGCAGCAATCAATGGATTGATTGCTCCTGTCAGAGCAAAATAGCCGGCAACAAAATTATAGAATAGAGATATTCCCAAGTTAGTGTAGATTGTAGAACGAACTCTTTCAGAGAGATTAAATAAAAAAGAAATTTGACTAATCCCACTCTTCAGAAGGTAAGCATCACTGCTGTCAGCGCTCATCTGCACGGAACCTTGCACTGAGATTCCGATGTGCGCCGATTGCAAAGCTAAGACATCATTTAAACCATCACCCACCATTAAAGCAGGATGATATTTTCTTACCCAGTCTTTTTTCATATCTGGTGTTTGATCATAGAATACATTTTCGATACCGCATTCGCCGGCAACTTCTTGCGCAACGAGAGAAGTATCTCCCGTTAATAAAAATATATTTTTATCTTTACTTGCAAGCCTTGAGATTTCAGATTTGCTATCCATTCGAACTGAATCTTCAAAATATACTGCCAACACAGGTTCGTTATTTTTGTATAGAACCGAGGACATTCGCTCTGAGTCTACATTTTTAAGAAATCTATATGTGTCATCGTTCCATTGCGCTTGAATTCCTATGCCAGGAATTTCATAAGCAGAAATCTTTAAATCAGAATAATAATTGATATATTTTTTCCTTAGAGCAAAGGCTATCGGATGCTGAGAAACCAGTTCCATATTGAGCACAATATTTATGAGGTGCGGATCATAAGGCACTGTTCGCTGTACGCTGATCTGCCCATGTGTGAGGGTGCCTGTCTTATCAAAAAAAATATTTTTTACTTGTAAAAGTCTATCAAAAATATCTTTTTTATAAACAAGTATACCTGCTTGATTTGCTCTGTACACTCCTAACAAATAAGCGAGTGGCGTACCTAAAGCCAAAGCACAAGGACATGCAACGATCAGCAAAGCTAACGATCTCTGAAAAGCTTGAAAAGAATCAACCTGAGCAAAGTAAATTCCAAAAACTATCGCCACTGTAAAAACAGATAAAATAAAGTAATGTGAAAATCGATCCGTAAAGTGCACAAACTCACTTTTAGTCTTTTTTATATCTTCTAATTTTTTTTGAAAATTACAAATTCTGCTATTCTTATAAGTTTCAAGGACCTCAACTGAACACTTACCGGATATTAAAATTGCTCCGGATTGTATAATCATATTTTTTTGATAGTCTTTTGGATATGTTTCGCCTGAGATCAAAGACAAATTCCATTCTGAAAAATCAGAAGATATTTTTGATTTCACAGGTAAAGCTTGACCTTTTGTTAAAGTCAGTTGATCTCCCACCAAAAGAAACTCTTTCTTTTTTGATCCTTCATAGTGTGTCAATTGATATGGATGATTCAATCCAAAATCTGTATCTGAATATGTAGCAATAAAGTTTTGCTGAAGCTTATTCAAAAGATATCTAGCAGATAAAATAAGAAATATAAAACTCGCAGTAGAGTCATAATAGAGATGATCGTACTCTGCTTTAAAAAGATTCCACGTTGAAAATGCAAACCCCGTGATTAGCGCAACAGTTATAGGTAGATCAATACTTAATGACTTTGCCTTAAACGAGCGCCACGCATTTTTGTAAAAATCCTGCGCTGAGTAGATCATAATTGGCAAAAATAGAGCAAACGCCAGATATGAAAAATAATGTTTATACTCTGTCTCAACCCCTGAGTACAAAGGCACTGTCGCCAGCATTATATTTCCAGCGCAGAATCCTGCAACACCCAGCTTACTCAAATGCTCTCGATTGGACCTCTTGTTGGCCTCAAAAATTTCTGCTTTGTCCTCTAAAAACTCAGCCTTAAAGCCTAACTTTTTAATATAATCTACGACTTCATTTGGAGTTGTCTGTTGATGGGTTTGGATTTCTACAAGCGACTGTCCAAAATAGACATGCGCAGACTTTACTTTGTCATCGTAGTTAGAAAGGTTCTCTAACTTCTGAATGCACATACTGCAAGTGATGCCACGAACATGAATGAGGTACTTATTATCAGCTTTCAATTTCCACCAATTTAAATTGCCAACTCATACCTAAAAACTACTCAAAACAAGTGGTGGACCTACTTTGGATATAGCTTTAGATAAGAGCGGCACCTTCAAGTCTAGTAGAGTCCTCACTTTAAAATATGATCCAGATCATGTTTTAAATTTTATTAATATTCTTTAGAGATATTGGATATAGCCTGATCATCGGCAATTCGAATGAGACGCCCTTCTTGATGAATAAATCCTTCGCTTTCAAAATGCGCAAGAGTTCTCATTACTGTTTCTGGAGTTGTGCCAATCCATTCTGCAATGTCTTTACGAGTCCATTTGGACTCCGGCAATTCATTTTTAAAATATATCAAAGCTTCAGCAACTCTACTCTTAACAGGTTTAGATATGATTGAGGTCATCCTATCTTCAGTACTGTGGATCTCTTTAGAGACTTGCTTTAGAATACTCAAAGCAAGGTCTGGTTCTTTAGCCATTAGTTCTTTGACAATATTTTTCGGAATGAAGCAAACCTCACTGTTTTCCTGAGCGACAGCCGTAGCGTGGTATTTTTCTTCCGCGAATAAGGCTCGATAGCCAAGCATTTCTCCGGCTTTATGAAATCTCAGGATAACTTCATTTCCCTCTTCATCTATGTGATTTAACCTAATGATACCATTATCGATACAGTAAAGACCTTGAGGGCTATCACCTTCACGAAAAATAGTTTCACCTTTTCTATATGTGACGTGCTTTTTGTTCTCGTTTAAAAAATTTAAATACTTTTGCTTTAAGTTACAAAAGTGCGAATTTGAAAGACTAGCGCAATTTCCGCAATCATCTGATTTCATATCAACCACCAATATGATTACTATCCTCCTCAAATTTGACGAACTCAAAAGGTTTAATAAAATTTAAAAATTAAAATGTAGCTTTATGAATTCGGAGCGCAGCGCGATGTAAATGTAGGGTAAAAAAAAGCCCCAGCTTGAACCGGGGCTTTCTTAATATCAAATCTTAAAATAAATTATTATCTACGCGGTCTGCTACGTTCGCTGCTTGCGCTGCGAGGTTTGCGTGCGCCACTAAATGAAGATCTGTCACCTTCTTTACGGGGCTTGCGTTCTGAGCGTTCTGCTCTTTCGCCTCGGTCAGCAGTTGCCGCTCTTGCAGGTCTTTCGCTACGCTCCGGTCTATCCGCACGATCAGCTCTTGGACCTCTACGTTCAGATCTCTCACCGCGATCATCTCTCACGTCAGCTTTGTATCCACCGCCGCGATCATCGCGTCTTCCATATCCACGGCTGCCGCCCTCTCCACGATCGTCACGTCTTCCGTATCTTCCGCCGCCGCCACCGCCGCGTCTTGATCTGCTCACTCCGCCACCAGTTCCGCTTCCACGGTTACCAGCACCAAGAGTTAATGGCTGAATGTCTTTTTGGAATAATAGATCGCTATAATCAGCAATTAACATTGCCGCCAAAATTTCATTAGGAGTTTTTTCTTTGATTGCAGAGACTGAATCTTCAACCATTTTTAAAGCTTTATTGAATAAGAATTCGTTTTCAGTCGCCTTAACCAAGTTTTCTTGAATGCTTGCGATTTTTTGTAGAGCTAATTTTTGACCAGATGGAATTTCTAATTTTTCCATTTGAACTTTCAATTGGCCTTGGATTCTGTGCATGTCTCTCACTTCTTGATTAGAAATGATGTTGATTACAGTTCCAGATTCACCATTTCTTCCAGTTCTTCCGATTCTATGAGTATAAGTGTCTACAACCCACGGCATAGTGTAATTGATCACGTGAGTTAACTCTTTAATGTCGAGTCCTCTAGCTGCAACGTCAGTTGCAACTAGAATTCTTACAGCGCGCTTTCTAAATCTTGCCAGTGTAGTTTCTCTTTCTTGTTGAGTTCTATCACCATGGATCGCTTCTGCAGCGAATCCTCTTTCAGTAAGGATTCTTGTAAGAGTTGAAACCTGAGATTTCATTTCACAGAAAATTAGACCGTAGAAATTGTCGTCTGCTTGAAGAATACGAGTTAAAACTTCCGCTTTATCTCTTTCTGGAACAGCAATGTACATTTGCTTAACGTTGCTATTAATTTGATCTTCTTTTTTGATTTCTGTTGTTTCAGTTACTTTTAAATAGCTATTCGCAATTTTTGAAACTTGTGAGCTCATTGTTGCTGAGAATAACCATGTTTGTGGGTGCGTCTCTTGTCCTTTAGTCGCTTCTAATATGAACTCGAGGTCATCTTTAAATCCACGAGAAACCATTTCATCAGCTTCATCAAGCACAACCACTTGTACGTTAGCTAGTGACAATGCTTTTTTCTCGATGAAATCAACTAGTCTGCCTGGAGTTGCAACAACGATGTGCGCTCCTCTTTTTAGACCACTCAATTGTGTCGAGTAGCTAGCGCCACCGTATACAGTTACAACTTTGATATTTTTTTGACGACCGAAGTTTTGTAATTGAAGTGATACCTGTTGAGCCAATTCTCTTGTTGGGCTCAATACCAATGCTTGAATTGCATTTTTGTTTGCATCAATCTTTTCGATGAGAGGCAATCCAAATGCTGCTGTCTTTCCTGTTCCTGTCGGAGCAAGACCTACGAAATCATCTTTTGATTTTAAAAGTTTTGGAATGGTGTTCACTTGAATTGGTGTTGGAGTTGTAAACTGCATTGTCAGCAAGTGTTTTACAAGTTCAGGATTTAATCCTAGATCAGAGAAAGTCATTGTTTGGTTCACAGGTAGTCCCTTATAGATTTTTGAATGTGAGTTTTTCTTATCAATTTCAGATGAAGTGCACTATATAGCTTTTCGCGTTAAAATGCTAAAAATAAAGGACTATTGTAAATATTATGGGATG